>NZ_JATABH010000013.1:0-88027 GCF_036533775.1 Vibrio sp. M260112
TAAGTGAATCAGGAGAAGCGAAGTCATCAACATCAATAAGCCAGTGAGCCAACATAAAAAATACCCTCAAATATGAAATGTTTGAGGGTATTTTCAACCAACCACAGGATCGTTCAACTGATCATTTACTTAACTGATCGGAGTTAGCCAATTATGGCGGCTTTTTGCTACCAGCTTATCTCGGGAAATTCATAAACTCGACAACTCAACTAGATGGCGGGTGTATTCCTGTTGTGGATGACTAAATAGAGCCTGCGTCTCTCCTTGCTCCAGCACGAGTCCTTGCTTCATCACAATGGTGTAGTGACACAAAGATTTCACGACATTGAGATCATGGCTAATAAACAGGTAGGTCAGATGATATTTTTCTTGCAGAGATTTTAACAGATCAAGCACCTGAGCTTGCACCGTTCGATCCAGTGAAGAGGTCGGTTCATCAAGTAGAATAAACTCTGGCTTCAAAATCAGCGCGCGTGCAATCGCAATACGTTGACGTTGCCCCCCCGAAAATTCATTGGGATAACGGTAACGAGTTTCAGGATCAAGATCCACCTCTCTCATCACTTCGCATATCAAGGCATCAATTTCTGATTCGTCATATTGCTGATGAACTCGTAAGCCTTCACCAATAACTTGAGCAACCGACATCCTTGGGTTGAGCGCAGAAAACGGGTCTTGGAAAACCACTTGCATTTTACTGCGGTAAGGGAGCATACCTTTACGATCCAAACCTTGTAATTCGCGCCCTTGATAAGAGATTGAACCTTCAGATTTTATCAGCTTTAGGATTGCCATTCCTGTGGTCGATTTACCCGAGCCGCTCTCCCCGACAAGTCCAATAGAATAGCCCTTTTTAAGGGTAAAATTCATATCGGTGACAGCTTTAATATGTGAAACCACCCGTTTAAAAATGCCACCAGTGAGTGGAAACCAAACCCGCAACGATTTGACGTTCAATAGAGGCTCTGCGTTGTCGTCAACGTTTGCCGGCAAACCTCTCGGGTCAGAGTTAATCAGTGCCTGAGTGTATGGGTGCTCTGGGGCACTAAATACCTGTTGGCACTCCCCGACCTCAACCAATGCGCCATCTTGCATCACAGCCACTCTGTCTGCAATTCGCTTTACAATGCTGAGGTCATGAGTGATAAACAACATCGCCATCCCTAACTCTTGCTGGAGCTCTTTCAGCAAATCGAGTATCTGAGCTTGGACGGAAACATCCAGCGCGGTTGTTGGCTCGTCGGCAATGAGCAGTTCAGGTTCATTGATTAGCGCCATTGCAATCATCACTCGCTGACGTTCACCGCCAGAGAGCTCGTGCGGATAGGACAAAATCTTTTGCTCTGGATGGCGTATTCCTACTTTTTCTAGCCATTCAATCGCCAGCGGTTCTGCGTGACGGGTTCTCATCCCCCGGTGGATTGAGAGGGTTTCGACTAACTGCTTGCCAATTTTATGCAGCGGATTTAGCGATACCATTGGTTCTTGAAAGATCATGCCAATGCGCCCACCACGAATGCCTCTAAGTTCACGTTCAGAACACGAGAGAATATCGACACCATTAAAGTCAATTGAGCCATTTAGGTAATGAGATGAGCCTTTAGGCATCAGCTTTAACACTGAGTTGGCGGTCACCGACTTGCCGGAACCACTCTCGCCCACCAGCGCCAATGTTTCCCCTTTACGGATAGATAAAGAGACATCGTGAGTCACTTGCTGAATGCTATTTTTTTGCCCAAAGCCCACCGACAGATTCTCAATGGTGAGTACCGTTTGATTCATGGTTATCTTCCTTGATGGTGAGGGTCAAAGGCATCACGTACTGCTTCGCCAATGAAAACAAGCAGGGTTAGCATCACCGACAGTACAAAGAATGCAGAAAAGCCGAGCCACGGCGCTTGCAGGTTTGCCTTACCCTGTGCAAGTAGCTCCCCCAGCGAAGGAGAGCCTGCCGGTAACCCAAATCCCAAAAAGTCGAGCGAGGTGAGTGTCGTGACTGAACCAGATAGAATAAACGGCATCATGGCTAGCGAGGCGACCATAGCATTGGGTAACATATGACGGAGCATGATACGTTTATCATCGACACCCATCGCCTGCGCAGCGCGAACATAATCAAAATTGCGGCAACGCAGAAACTCCGCCCTAACGACACCAACCAAACTCATCCAACTGAAAGCCACCATGATGCCTAACAACCACCAGAAATTCGGTTCAACAAAGCTTGAGAGAATAATCAGTAGAAATAAGGTCGGCATGCCTGACCAAACTTCGATAAAACGTTGACCAAATAGGTCGAGCCAACCGCCGTAATATCCCTGAGTTGCCCCGACCGCAACACCAATGATGCTTGAAACGATCGTTAATACAAATCCAAACAGCACCGAAATGCGAAAGCCATATATCACACGGGCAAGGACATCTCTTCCTTTGTCATCGGTTCCAAGCCAGTTAACGCTATCAGGTGCTGAAGGCACACTACCATCAATATTGAAATTGATAGTATCGTAGCTAAATCGAATCAACGGCCAGACAATATAGCCCTTATCCTCAATCAATTCGATCACATAGGGGTCGGTATAATCGGCTTCGGTTTCAAACTCTCCGCCAAATTCAGTTTCAGCATATTGATTGACGATCGGCAAATACCACTGGTTGTTGTACTCCACCAGCAAGGGCTTGTCATTGGCAATGACTTCAGCCAATAAGCTGATCGCAAATAGCACTGTGAATATCCACATCGACCAGAAGCCACGTTTATTGGCCTTAAATCTTTGCCATCGCGCCTGATTTAGCGGGTTCTTACTACGACGAAACATCAACGTGCCTCAAAATCAATTCGTGGGTCAACCCAGGTATAGGTCAAATCAGAGATGATGCTCAGCACAAGACCAAGCAATGTCATTATGTACAGTGAGCTGAATACAACTGGATAGTCCCGTTGAATGGTCGATTCAAAGCCAAGCAAACCAATCCCTTCCAACGAAAACATGACTTCAATCAGCATCGACCCAGTAAAGAAAATACTGATAAAAGCAGCAGGAAAACCCGCGATGATGATCAACATAGCGTTGCGAAAGACATGTTTATAAAGGATGTCACGCTCATCGAGACCCTTTGCACGTGCTGTCACCACATATTGCTTGTTGATTTCATCAAGAAACGAGTTTTTAGTTAGCATGCTCAAGGTGGCAAAACCACCTATCACCATAGCGAAGATAGGTAAGGCCAAATGCCAAAAGTAATCGACAATCTGTTGATACCATGTCAGTTGATCGAAGTTACTCGATACCAGTCCTCGCAGTGGAAACCAGCTAAAGTAATTGCCGCTGGCAAATAGGATAATCAAAATGATCGCAAACAAAAATCCCGGTATCGCATAGCCGATAATAACAACAGCACTCGACCAAATATCAAAACGGCTACCATGATGAATCGCTTTAAGAACACCAAGAGGAATGGAGATTAAATAGATAATCAACGTACTCCATAAGCCTAACGATATCGAAACGGGTAGCCTTTCGACAATTAGGTCAATGACATTACCGCCCTTAAACAAACTTTCACCAAAATTGAACGTAGCGTAGTTTTTGAGCATATCAAAGTAACGCTCATGGATCGGTTTATCAAAGCCGAACTGTTTTTTTAGGGCTTCGACGACTTCAGGGTCTAAGCCTCTAGAGCCTTTGTATCCGGTAGCCCCCGCTTCATCGCCGACACTGAGTTCTACTTCATTTCCGCCGCCTGAGAAGCGTTCCATAATACCTGAAGAGTGCCCTTCTAGTTGAGCTATTGCCTGTTCGACAGGACCGCCGGGAGCAATTTGTATGATAAAAAAATTAATAGTAATGATCGCCCAAAGCGTGGGGATCACCAGCAACAAACGTCTGAATATATACGCTGCCATTATTCCCTCATCTATCGACGTTTTTCAGGTAGCAAAGCCGCTTTTGACTCTGATACCCACCAAGTATCAACACCTAAATCATACTTAGGTAAGATCTCTGGACGTTCAAACTTGTCCCACATCGCCACTCGATACTTGCTCACATACCACTGGGGGATGATGTAAAAGTTCCATTGCAGCACACGATCCAAGGCTCGACCTAGAGGGAGTAACCCCTCTGAATTCTGCTGATTTTTGGCGATTTCCATAGTAAGGAAATCCACCACAGGGTCGGTGACACCAGCGGTGTTATACGTCGAGTCGATGTAGTTCGAGTTCCACACAATCATCAGATTCGGGCTTGGATATGGGTTAGCGCTGTAAGATGAGGACACCATATCAAAGTCACGGTCACGAAGTCGCTTAATGTACTGGGTGGTATCGACGGTACGTATTTTCATATCGATACCCATACTCTGTAAGTTTTTTTGGACTGGTATCGCAATTCGTTCCGTGGTTGGACTGTAGATCAGCAACTCAAAGGCCATAGGCTGCCCCGTTTCTGAGTTCGTCATAACCTTGTTTTTTAGTTCCCAGCCCGCTTCTTTGAGTAGCGTAAAGGCCATGCGCATCTGAGTTCTAATACGACCAGAACCATCGGTCACTGGTGGCTGATATTCTTCAGTGAAGACACGTTCAGGCAACTTATCTTTAAACGGAGCAAGTATCTTCTGCTCCGCTTCGGAAGGTACACCTTTCGCTTCATAATCCGTATTTTGGAAATAACTGCGTGTGCGACTGTATTGGCTGTAGAACATGTTCTTGTTCATCCACTCAAAGTCCATCGCGTAGTTGAGCGCCTCACGAACTCTAGGGTCACGAAATACGTCACGTTGAGTGTTAAATACAAATGCTTGAGTGCTCTCTGGTTTTTGATGAAGGATTTCTTGCTTGGTAATGTACCCTTTATCAAAGTTGACACCCGTGTAGGAGTTAGCCCAAAACTTAGCCGAGGACTCTAATCGAAAATCAAACTCCCCCGCTTTAAATGCCTCAAGCATAACCGTGTCGTCTCGGTAGTAATCATATTGGACCTGTTTAAAGTTTTTGCGCCCAATGCTGACAGGAAGATCAGCGGCCCAATAGTCATCAACTAAACTGTAAGTGACACTCTGGCCTGATTTGTAATCGGTAATTTTGTATGCTGCACTGCCCACTGGAGGGGTAGATAGCGGCTCTGATAAGTTCTTGTCACTCCAGAAGTGTTTGGGCAATACACGAGTGCCCTGAGCAAAACTGAACATCTTTTCACGATTTGGCGTCGCCATTTCGATCCTGACTGTTAAATCATCTTTTGCCGTAACGGATTTAATATCTTGGTAGTAAATACGGTACTGAGGGGCGCCTTCGGACATGAACTTATCGAACGTAAACGCGACGTCATGAGCGGTAATTGGCTTACCATCATGAAAACGAGCTGCTGGGTTAATATCTAACTCAAGCCAGCTGTAGTCATCGGAGTAACGAACTTTTTGTGCGATCAATGGGTAGTATGAGTCAATCTCATCACTAGGAGAAAACATTAAAGTGTCGTACAGCTCGCCACTGGCGGCTGCGGGTACGCCTCTCGACGCAAAGCGATTGAAGTTATCGTAAGTTCCGACTTGACCATAGGTCACTTTGCCATATTTGGGCGCATCCGGATTAACATAGTCAAAGTGCTTAAAGTCTTCCGCGTATTTCGCTTCTCCAAATCCCACTAGCGTCGTGGTTTCGATTATTTTGGCATAAGATCCAAAGCTCGCTGTTGTGGCAACCAGTCCACCTAGTACGAAGCGCATCAACATCTTCATATACTAATCCCTTAGTCGTTATCCGAATCGCTGTGTTTACTATAATATTAATTAGTATTAATAATTCAATTACTTGGATAAGTATAGAAAGAATATGAGAATTCTGTGCGCTAAATTGAATGCGCATTATGTTAACTCACTAATAGCTAACAAAGAGAAACAACTTTTCAGCGCCTAAAAAGCCTGCATGTGCAGGCCTTGGGAGATGAGCCTAAAGCATTTCTTTGACGATTAAGTGAAGTAAGAAGGTTTCTCGTTCAATACTCAAGCCCTTTTTAGGGCTTTCGGCCATTGTCTTCTCGTTGTGAGCGATAGCGTCGTGAATATTTTTCCAGACAGCTTTCATGCCATTGTTGATTTCATAATCTTCGTAATTGGTTTCGCCTAACTGGCGGTCAATTTTGCAGCTGTAGCAATGTGAAATCATATGAACGATGTCCGCATCCTCTTTATGCCAAGGACGAAACTCTTCATAGGTGCCGAACGGTTTGATGGCATGAATGTTCTGTGCGCCAGTCTCTTCTTCGAGTTCTCGAACCATACCAGCAATGACATCTTCGCCTTCGTCAAGACCACCTCCAGGGATGGTATAGTCATGGTAACGCTCGGTGTATAGTAGGAGTATGTCTTCGCCATCAATCACGATAGCTCGGGCAGCGTTACGCTTATAGATAATCTTGCCATCCAAATGGTCTATGTCAGGATGAATCGTGGTCTTGAGGTGTCTCATAAATTTACTACAACTGAAAGTTTGCCCTGATTCTAGCACCAGTAGTCTGCCGACATAACCCCTATAGAGGCATGAACATTATATGCTGTGGTCCCGCAGCGCCGCCCAGATATAATTGATTGCTATCCTTGAAACCATTGTTAACATAGCACTGGTACGCTGGCGTATTTTTGCAATTAACGGTTAGATAAACAGCGCCAAAATTAGGATATTGTTCACTGAGATATCCAGCCAACTTCGACATCGACTTAGCGCCAATTCCCTTGCCCTGAGAACCACTATCGATTAAAAATGCACGAAATCCAACGGCATCAGAGGGTGAAAAATCGTAATTTTGCCCATAAGTGGTATCAATGAGAAAAATACCAACAACCTTCTCTTGTCGCCAAACTAAATGGGGATGAACCTTGTCATCTGCATTAAGTAATATTTCTTCAATAGTGCCGACATAAGGAAGCTGCTCTTTCTCTATCCTCAGGTTCATCACTTGTTCCAAATCACTGCTTTTCATCGGGGCTAGTTGGATCATTTACTCTCTCGCTTCCACTATATCTATCCATTCGAACTATATATATCAACTATTTAAATCATTTAGCAAGCAAACAAATCCCCCAGAAAATTCGTGGTTTATTTTCATGTGAATTAGGTATTCAATAAGTGCTGTTACTCTCCTTTTCTCTTTTGAGAGGTTTGATCGAATGACGTCATTGTTGACGATGTCTTCCGCCGTTTATCTGCATGCCATAACGTACTTTTCATCGGTCACCAGGCATTCTTGACTCATGAAGCCCTTGGCAATATTGCCGAAGCAACACTGGGAAATATTGACGCATTCGCGAAAGGCGTTGCCTCAGGTAATGAAGTGATTGAACTTTAAACCCATCTAAACGAAAGAGCCCATTTGTGGGCTCTTTCTTCTCGTTATTTACTTACGCAATGCATTGATTTTCGCCTGTGCGATACCAAAAACGGTATCTATTGGGTAACTGCCCTCATCACTCGGTTCACCAGCTGGCTTGCCGGTAAACAGTTCTATTGCCTCGGTGACATGGTCTATCGCCCAGATGTGGAATTCACCTCGTTCTACCGCCTTGACGATATCAGGTCGCAGCATCAAGTTATGCATGTTAGAGCGAGGGATAATCACACCCTGCTGATTGCTACGTCCTTTGATGGTACATACATCAAAGAAACCTTCGATCTTTTCGTTTACACCACCAATAGGCTGAGACTCACCAAACTGGTTCATTGAGCCAGTAATGGCGATATCCTGCCGGTTAGGTTGTTTGGAGAAAGCCGATACCACCGCACAAAACTCAGCCATACTCGCGCTATCGCCATCAACGCCACCATATGATTGCTCAAAAGTAATGGTGGTACTCAATGGTACTTTCGCCGTTTTACCAAAGACAGAGGACAAATAAGCGGTCAGGATCATAACGCCTTTTGAGTGTATGCTTCCGCCGAGATCAACGCTGCGTTCAATATCTATCACTTCGCCGTCACCGTAGCAGGTCGTGGCGGTGATTCTGTTTGGTGCACCAAACATATACTCACTGGTGCTCAGCACCGACAAGGCATTCACCTGTCCCACTGCCACACCTTCAGTATGAATTAAGGTTGTACCGTTGATAAAGCTTTCCATTACACTGTCTTTCAAACGACTAATGCGCAACTCCTGATTCGCCAGTGCCTCTTCGACGTGGCTTGAACGAATCATGTTCGAATTAGCCTGTTTCGCGACATAGTTCGATTCACGCAGCAAATTAGCAATATTGGCCGAATGCAGCGAAATTTTAGTCTGATCGCCCACCAGTCTAGAGCTATGTTCAATGATGCGAGCAATCGCCTTACGGTCGCAGTGAAGCATGCCATTATCATTAACCACACTAGAGATAAAACGTGCATACTGAAGTTCAGAATCCGCATCGCGTTTCATCTCATCTTCAAAGTCTGCCGTTACACGAAATAGCTCACTGAACTCCGGATCATAATGTTGTAGCAACTGATAAGTGCGGTAGTCGCCAAACAGAATGATTTTAACATCAAGCGGTATTGGTTCCGGATCCAAAGAGACGGTACCTGTCAGTGTCACCTCTTTCTCTAATGATGTGAAACTTAGCTGACGAGCCCGCAATGCGCGTTTTAATCCATCCCAAACATAGGGTTGCTCTAGCACTTTTTGTGCATCCATTAGCAACACACCACCGTTTGCCTTATGCAGGCTGCCCGGACGAATAAGTGAGAAATCTGTGAAAACCGTTCCTTTGAAGGTTGCCGTTTCAATGTAACCAAACAGGGTGTGATAGTTAGGGTTCTCTTCTACCACAATAGGAAATTCGCTACTCTTACGGCTTACTAGAACATTAACCTTGTATCGACGTGGTAATTTCTTATCCAAAGAGGCACTCGCAACTTCCCCTTGCTCAGCGCTCTGTTCTAGGAAAATATCCGCGTTTTCAACAATATCTTGCTGAAGTTCGGTTAAGTAACTCTTGATCGCCGGATAACCAGAATAGTCCTTCTTCAACTGTTTGATAAAGTGGGTAATCACATCGAGAGTCACTTCATCGTTGAGCTTCTTAATCTTTTCCGTGTACGCTTCTTCCCATTCAGTGAGCTGACGAGCCATAGTTCTTAATTTGACCTCAAGCTCGTCGATGGTCTCACCAAAATACTCTTGCTCTTTCTTGCTCAGCGCATCAAAACTCTCTTCGTTGTGAAGCTCTTCACCGTTCATCGCCACAAACTGATAATCACCCTGAGTCGTGATGGTCAAGCTAATGCCCTTGGCTTTGGCATCTTTGGTGATAACTTCTAGTTCTGCTTCCTGCTTTGCTGCAAGCTGATTCTTCAACTTATCAGCCCGGCTGTAATAGAGTTCATTGTCAAACGCTAATGGCATAGCATTGACCAGCTTAGACATCAGTTTTTCGATATCTTGCTTGAGTTTGCTACCTACACCGCATGGCAGTTTAAGGACACGTGGTGTACGAATGTCCTCAAAATTGGCGACATAACACCAATCGAACAAAGCGCTTTCATCATGCTGATGGCGGTTAAGATAACGCAAAATCATCGTTCTCTTACCTAAACCATTTTGGCCAATAGCATAGATGTTATAGCCCTTCTCTTTTATCGACATCGCGAATTCGACGGCTTTTTGAGCTCTCTCCTGACCTACAATCTCATCGATAGGCGCCAACTCTTTTGTCGACTTGCTTTGCAATTTTTCTAACTCAGCGTGTAGATATAGCTGATTGGCTTCAAGTCTTTGAATCGTCATCACTCTATCCTTATTGTTATGATTTTATAAAATCTAGTTTAGGCTAGATTCATTTATAATTTAGTGACTTACAACTAATTCATGTCTAAGTGCTTATTTTTTCGCCATTCGAGATGCAAAACAGACAATTAAATGATAATTATTTGCATTAGTTAATGAGTTGTATTTAAATGCTAAGCTTATTACTGACTGCGGAGTATTTAGACATGGATTTGCAGCAATGCTGGACGCATTATCTAAAAGCACAACAATTGCTAGAGCAAGGACACTGGCCAGAAGCCCACTACCTTTATGAAATCGTCCTCACTCATTTACCATCACACCTGCAAAACGCGTTGGGGAGTGAAGACACTAAACCCTGTCAGTTTAGTTGCTTAATCACTGGATTAAGAGATGCCGCAGTCTCGCAGTCTCGCAGTCAGAGATTCTCAACAAGATGGGGCAGCATCAACAAGCGTTTGATCTTCTCAACCAGACTTATGCTCACCTTCAGTTTGTCTCTATCGAGTCTTTTGAACTGGTTTACGCCACTCAACACATCATCCAGATTCAGTGTGAAGATCTATTGCGTCACATAGGCGCATTTTGCAGTGCTCAGCGCAGCGCTCAATGGATGCTGGAGTTTGAGCATGTACAAAGAGCACACCACTATTTCTCGACACTGAAACAGCACAACACCGCGATGGAAAGCGCTTACTGCATTAATTAATAAGGAAATTATAATGTCCATGATGCCGATTCTTGAGGTTCGTAACCTGTCAGTTAGCTTCACCACCAACGATGGGATGGTTGATGCGGTAATAACATCAGCTTTGACTTATTTCAAGGCGAAACTCTTGCGATTGTGGGTGAATCCGGTAGTGGGAAATCCGTTTCAACCAACGCTTTAACGCAGTTGCTGCCAAAGAATGCTTTAGTTCACTCCCAATCCAGCATTGTGTTCGAGAGTCAGCAGTTGCTCGATAAGTCTGAACAAGATATGCAGGACATTCGGGGAAGATCGAATTGGCATGATTTTTCAGGAACCAATGACGTCACTTAACCCATTTATGCGTGTCGGAATTCAAGTTGCTGAAGCCATACTCTGTCATTGAAGCGTCAGTCGCTCTCAGGCTAAAGAGAAAGTTCTCGAACTGTTTGATTTAGTTCACTTAACTAACCCTCAAAGCGAATACACCAAGAAGTTAATTGCCGCCTCTTTTGAACTGGAAGATTCAACTCATGCAGCCTAAACTAAAATAATTCGGTTTGGCCGCCGACGAAAAGCCGACGCAAGGATGCGTCGGCGTTTTTTATTGACGTATAAGAAATCGAGCAACCCAACGTTTATGAGTCTTATTTTTTCATACCTCGATGAACACTTCTAAATATAACAAACATCAATCAATTAAAGTCAATATCGTTTCTCTGTGCTAGTTCTTCATGAAAGCGTTCTATTTTCCGTCTAATTTCGTGTTTGACGGGCTGCCGTTTGGACTCAATATTATTTTTCAATGCTCGTTCGACAACTTCATATAGCAATAACACTTTGTCATCAATATCATCAGTTTTCATCTTTCCCCCTCAACTCAATCGCTTGCTCTTGCAGCTTCTTTAGCTCAGATAGCGACTTGTGTAACAGTGAGAGTTTGGTAGTAAGTTCTGATAAAATCATCGATAAAGCTAAATCACTAGTAGGGGCGCTGTTAAGCATTTCATCGATAATTTTCTGCTGTTCAAGTACACACTTCTTGTTTTTCCAGTCGACTCTTTCTGAGGAAATATATTCAGAAACAACTTCTCCTCGGTACTTTTTAATTTCGCTATCAGTTTTATCTGACAGTTGAGCCTTAAATACATCATCCATAAACGCCCCCAGAAAATAATCATGTAGCCATCATACTAATGGGTGTATGAATAATGATGCAATCTATCAGAAAAAAATCCTACTTTTCGTACAAAAGCAGGAGCATGTATTTAGAAATAGTGTGAGATAGCCAAATATCGAGTTCGAATATGTTCTATTAACAACTTTACTTTATTAGGGGGCTGTCGGGTAAACGGGTAAACAGCATAAATACCCAATCTCTTTCCGACTTGTTCGGGGAACAGATCAACTAACTGTCCGTTACATATATCGTGATACACCAAGCACCTAGGTACGTAAGCGATACCATGCCCACCTAACGCTGCTTTTCGAAGTGCAGTCGCGTTATCCGTTGAGAAACTACCACTGACTCTCACAATATAATTGTCATGCTGAGCCTTAAACTCCCACTCGCTCGCTCCGGTCGTTTGATAGGCGTATTGAAAACAATTATGCCGAGTGAGATCTTGCGGTTTAATAGGCTTGCCATTACGAGCAATGTAAGACGGTGACGCACAAACTACCCATTGTGAATCTAAAATGTGGCGTGCGATTAATGACGAATCTTCTAAATAGCCCGTTCGAATAACTAAGTCATACCCCCCTTCAACAAGATCAACGAAGCGATTATCAAGTGACATATCTACCGTTAACCCCGGATGCAAGTTGCAAAACTCAGCGACCGCGTCGGCCAAAATCAGGTCGCCAGAGATAGAGGGGACAGACATTTTGATATGTCCGCTGATATTTTCGCCAAAGCCTGAGACTGCATCCATAGCCTCTTGCACGGCCTGTTTCACATTTTTGGCACCATTGGTTAACGCCTTACCCGCTTCTGTGAGCGTTAATTTGCGCGTTGTTCGGTACAATAGCTGAACACCTAGTTCTTCCTCTAATCTGGCGATTCTCTTGCTAACTACTGAGTTTGTAAGGTTATTTATATCAGCAACCTTACTGAAGCTACCCAATTCTACGACCTGAGAAAACAGGATTAAGTCATCTGCACGCATTGATTATGTCACTTTTGGAATTAATTATTTTCATTATTTCCCTATATAAATAAAAAATAAAGGGGTAAATTCACCAGCGCTTAACAAAATCATCACAAATATAAAATCTAAGAGGCTGCGAAGGCCCTTATTGAGAATGTAAAGGACGTACCAATGAGTGACTCTCGTGGCTTTCTCACCAATTGTGGTGGCAGCCATTTTACTGGTGGGCCTCAACTGGCCTGCAAAACGCGCCATGCCCGTGGCATTTGGTCTAACTGTCGTCATTGCGCTTTTCGCATGGGACATGACCACCACACGTGTACTCGCCTCTGTACTTCAAGGACTGGGTATCACCGTCTCCGTTCTATGGATCGTGTTTGGTGCAATATTCTTGCTAAACACACTGAAACATACGGGCGCGAGGGCGCCACATTGCGTAAGACGATTCTCCCAACTATTTATTATTTAGTTGTCACAGGCATCATTGGTCTTGTCGCCATATATGGCCTACATATCACTGATGCACTAATGCACTAACTCATTGATCTAAGGCGTTAATACTCAACTCTCCCTGACAAGACCCCTGCCAGTGTGAAAACGCTAGCAAATTCACGAGTATTAACGCCACCTTACTTAGATGTCGACCACACTACCCCTTCAGAGAAAGGGTGCTGCAACAAGATTAATAGGAATGACTTTATGATTATCTCTGCCTCAACTGACTATCGTGCTGCTGCGAAATCCAAGCTGCCTCCGTTTCTTTTCCATTATATTGATGGCGGTTCTTATGGCGAACACACCCTACGCAAGAATACCGAAGATCTTGCTGATATAGCGTTAAAGCAGCGTGTGCTCAATAATATGTCTGACCTAAATCTCAATACCGAAATTTTTGGCGAGAAATTAGCCTTGCCAATTGCCCTTGCTCCTGTTGGTCTGACGGGGATGTACGCACGTCGCGGTGAAGTTCAGGCAGCAAAAGCCGCAGCCAACAAAGGTATCCCATTTACCATGTCGACAGTCTCGGTGTGCCCTATCGAAGAAGTTGCCCCAGCAATTCAACGTCCGATGTGGTTCCAGTTGTATGTACTAAAAGATCGCGGCTTTATGAAAAACGTACTAGAGCGTGCCAAAGCCGCTGGTGTAACGACGTTAGTATTTACGGTTGATATGCCAGTTCCAGGGGCACGCTACCGTGATATGCACTCGGGTATGAGTGGTCCAAATGCAGCGGCGCGTCGTGTTTTTCAGGCAATGCGCCACCCTAGCTGGGCATTTGATGTCGGCTTATTGGGCAAACCGCACGATCTTGGCAACATTTCTACCTACCGTGGTGAACCAACCAAACTTGAAGATTATATTGGCTGGCTTGGTGACAACTTCGATCCGTCAATCTGTTGGAAAGATTTAGAGTGGATTCGAGATTTTTGGGATGGTTCGATGGTGATTAAAGGGATTCTCGATGAACAAGACGCTAAGGATGCGGTGACGTTTGGTGCCGATGGGATTGTTGTCTCTAACCATGGTGGTCGTCAGTTAGATGGTGTTCTCTCTACCGCGAAAGCCTTGCCGACCATCGCAGATGCGGTTAAAGGTGACCTGAAAATCTTTGTGGATTCGGGTATACGAACAGGTCTTGATGTCGTCCGTATGTTGGCACTCGGCGCGGATTGTACATTGCTTGGTCGCTCTTTTGTCTATGCACTAGCTGCACAAGGTCAAGCGGGTGTCGAAAACCTACTTGATCTGTACGAGAAAGAGATGCGCGTCGCAATGACTCTGACTGGAGCCAAAAGCATTCAGGATCTCAGTCGCGATTCATTGGTCAACATCAAATAATGACGATAGGTGTCATAGCCAAAATCCTTTGTCTGTGGCACCTTTAACCTGCTGAAAAGAAAACAACAATATTGACATCAGCATGTACAAGGAAGCCAACATGTCAAACCAAACTCACCCGTCTGATAGCGATGGCCTATATCAACAGTTAGAATCTCTGCTAGCGGTTGAAATTGATCCACAACGCATCATTACTCAACACGCTAAACGTCTCGCTTACGGTACTGATGCCAGTTTTTATCGCCTTGTTCCACGCATCGTATTACGCCTAAAAACACTCGATGAAGTGATTTATACCATTCAGTGCTGCCGTGAAATGAACATCCATTTTACCTTTCGTGCCGCTGGCACCAGCTTATCTGGTCAAGCCGTCTCTGACTCTGTATTGATCACCTTAACGGATGATTGGCGTGGGCATAAGATTATTGATAATGGCAATAAAATCTTGCTCCAACCGGGTGTTATCGGTGCAGATGCAAACAAATACCTCGCTCCTTTCAAGCGCAAAATTGGCCCTGATCCTGCGTCAATCAATACCTGCAAAATTGGTGGTATTGCGGCAAATAATGCGAGTGGCATGTGTTGCGGTACCGCACAAAACTCTTACCGTACCATTGATTCCATTAAAGTGGTCTTTAGTGATGGCACACTGCTTGATACCTCATGCAAAGAGAGCATCAGTGCGTTTCATGCGACCCGTCCGGATATCATTCAAGGCCTCCGTCAACTGGTCGAAGAAACGCATCACAACCAAGAGTTGCGTGAACTTATCACGCACAAATACCGCTTAAAGAACACCACGGGATATGCTCTGAATGCCTTAGTCGACTTTCACGACCCTATTGAGGTGCTAGAGCACTTAATGATCGGTTCTGAAGGTACGTTGGGCTTTATTGCAGAGATCACTTACAGCACGGTCATTGAACATGAGTTTAAAGCGTCGTCTCTGTTGGTGTTTGCTGATATAGAAGAGGCCTGTCAGGCTGTCACGACGCTATCACACACACCTGTCGCTGCGGTTGAATTGATGGATGGTCGAGCATTGCGCTCAGTGGCAGACAAATCGGGTATGCCAGAGTTTATCCAACACCTTGATCTTGAGGCGGCGGCGATACTGGTTGAAACCCATGCCAGTAACCAAGCGGACATTGATACTCAATGCCAACAAATTATGGATTCTCTATCCGATTACCACATCATTGAATCGGTACCATTCACCCTCGATCCAAAGACGGTTGCTACGCTATGGGGGATCCGTAAAGGTATGTTCCCAGCAGTTGGTGCTGTGCGAGAGGTAGGAACCACCGTTGTTATTGAAGATGTTGCTTTCCCAGTCGAAAACCTTGCAAACGGCGTACGAGACCTGCAAGCGCTGTTTGATAAATATGCCTACAGTGAAGCGATCATATTCGGGCATGCGCTTGAGGGAAACCTCCACTTCGTCTTTACCCAAGGCTTTGATTCTCAACAAGAGATCACGCGCTATGGAAATTTCATGGATGATGTGGCTGAGTTAGTCGCTGTCAAATACCAAGGTTCTCTCAAAGCGGAACATGGCACTGGTCGAAACATGGCTCCCTATGTCGAGCTGGAATGGGGCAAAGCTGGTTATCAATTGATGCAAAAGATCAAAGCACTTTTCGATCCTCAAGGATTGCTTAATCCTGGCGTCATCATTAATGATAATCCTCAGTCACACATTGAAAATCTCAAACCGATGCCTGCCGCTGATCCACTCGTCGATCGCTGTATTGAATGTGGTTTTTGTGAACCCGTCTGTCCATCACGTACGCTAACTCTATCCCCTCGCCAACGAATTGTTCTCTATCGCGAATTGCAGCAACGACGTGCTGTTGGAGAAGACACTGCCGCCACAGAGTTGGAACAGATATTTGAATATCAGGGGATTGATACGTGTGCAGCCACAGGTTTATGCGCTGACCGCTGTCCAGTAGGGATTAACACTGGCGACTTAGTCAAACAACTACGCACAGCAAAATATAACAAGTTCACCCCTATTGCTAAGTGGACAGCCGATCATTTTGCGACCACAACGGCGTTAACCCGAGCATCTTTAAAGGCAAATCAAATTGCTGTAAAGGTGATTGGAGAAAGTGGCGTGGCAAGCCTAACCAACGGTGTCCGTAAGCTAGCCAACAATAAAACCCCTGTTTGGCTTCCTGAAACTCCACAAGCCAATCAACATAACATCAATAAAGCGATGGAACTGCTGGTTCGTTCGGATAAGAAAGTGGTCTACCTACCCTCCTGCGCATCGCGCACGATGGGCCAGCAAAGTGATGCAGTTGATCAGCGCTCACTAACAGAGGTGACATTGTCACTTATAAAGAAAGCAGGTTTTGAAGTGATTATCCCAGAATCACTCAATGACCAGTGTTGTGGTATGCCTTATGACAGCAAAGGGATGAACGACATTGCACGCAATAAAGTGCAGCAACTTGAGAATGCGCTTTGGAAAGCCAGCTTGGAAGGTGAATACCCAGTACTTATGGATACCAGTCCGTGCGCAAAACGCAGTATTGAGCATTTCACAAAACCACTGGAAGTCTTAGAGCCAACGGGCTTCGTCACTAAGTACTTATTGGACCACCTCACCATTACGCCTAAGCAGGAAACCGTCATGTTGCATGTAACGTGCAGCTCTCGCCGTATGGGGTTAGAGAATGACATGATCACGCTGGCTAAAACATGCGTTTCCGATGTGGTCGTCCCTGAGCATATATCTTGCTGTGGTTGGGCTGGTGATAAGGGCTTTACCACTCCTGAACTGAATCAAGCGGCGGTTCATCCGCTTAAGGCGCAAGTTCCAAAGGGGTGTCAACGCGGATTTAGTAACAGTCGAACCTGTGAGATTGGTTTGTCCCACCATAGTGGTATCGCATATCAGTCAATACTCTATTTAGTGGATGAGGTAAGTTCTCCGCAATAAACAGAGCTTAGACATAACTTAACAATAATGAATGAAACTTCAGTAGCATTCACTTAGATCTTACTCTCAACTCTACACTGTTACACAGACTTAGAGGCAGCGATAGGTTCATAATCAAATTCGATTATGAGCCTATCAGCCGACAATAAGGAGTAGTTGATGGAGTATGAAATTTTTGTATGTGATGCTTTCACGCAAACAAAATACAGTGGGAATCCTGCTGCTGTGGTTCCCGTTAGTGAATGGCCAAATACAGAGCTAATGCAGAAAATCGCCGCTGAGAATAATCTTTCTGAAACTGCCTTCACTAAGCAAATTGCACAAGACCACTACGAAATTCGTTGGTTTTCTCCACTATGTGAAGTGGATTTTTGTGGCCACGCTACACTCGCTACAGCCTATGTGTTATTCAATCATTTTAATGCAGGTGAAATCCTGCGTTTTGAAACAACCTCTGTCGGCCAGCTCGTCGTCGATCGTGATCTAACAGGTCGTATCTGCATGGCTTTTCCTCTACTCACGCCTAGCGCAGAAGAGATTCCTTCTCTGCTTCTTGAAGGGCTATCGATCACACCAACAGAGATCCTACGAAATCAACAAGCATACTTCGCGATCTATGATAATGAACAAGACGTCATTAATCTCAAAACCAATAGTCACTACCTAAAACAATTGGCTCCCTACGATGTGGTCGCAACCGCTCCCGGAGATGAGTACGATTTTGTTTCCCGCTATTTCTGGCCTGCCAATGGAGGAGATGAAGACCCGGTTACGGGTTCCATACACGCTGGATTAGCACCGCTTTGGGCTGAACGATTGGCAAAACCTAACCTCAAAGCTTACCAAGCATCTAAACGAGGGGGGATCTTATACTGCCATGTGGAAGATGATCGGGTCATTGTGTCAGGCTATGCGGTCCTTTACTCTCACGGAAAGATTTTCTCGTAGTATTTCGATCTATGGCGGCTAATGCGCAATTAGCTGCCAGTATTTATCTCAACGTCCAATCCCACATACTTACACAATCTGATATTTTTTAGGTGCTTTTCTTTGTCGAAAATGGTTAGATTATCTAGCACATCTCGTAACAGGGAGTTCTATGAAAATCATCATCTTACATGGCCTGTATATGCATGGTATGGCCATGCAGCCCTTGAGTCACCGCTTACGTGATTTAGGCTATCGCACCAAAATTCTCTCTTACAACACTGTTGCGATTGACGAGAATAAAGTCTTTAACGCTATCGATAATGCCCTTTCAACGCAAATGCCCAATATTCTGGTCGGGCACAGTCTAGGTGGACTTATCATTAAGCACTACCTACAAGCTCGCCAACTTGATCAACAGCAGGTGTCACATGTCGTCACCATTGGCTCTCCGATGCAAGGCGCATCCATTGTAACTCGCATTCAAGAACTGGGGATGAGTGCCATCCTCGGAAATTCACCATCATTTGGGTTGGCGCAACACGAAGGAACGTGGAATCAACCACAAAAACTGGGATGCATCGCTGGAACACTGCCACTTGGCGCGCGATCATTACTGATGATGGATAATAAAATGATGTCTGATGGAACGGTCACCGTCGATGAGACCAAGATAGAAGGTATGACCGACCATGTATAGATTCGCAGCAGTCATACCAGCCTAATCTACACCTCATTGGTTCCGCAGCAAATTCATCATTTCATTGCGAACAATGCGTTTATCCATTAAAAAAGCAGCGATGACTCGCTGCTTTTCTGTGGCTAGGGTTTCGGTGTTAGGGTGTACTTAGTCTTGATACTCTCTTCACCGAAGGCCTGGCTAACCCTCTGTTCAAACTCTGGCTTAGTGATAGACTTCGTCATCGCATCAACATCGGTCAATGCCTCTATCCCATAGCCATGGATAAGATAACGGGTATAGAACCAGAGTCTTTGCACAGGATCATTATCTAGGGGTTGTAACGCTACGGACAGCTGCTTCGCCACCAGATCTAAGTCTTGCTGACTGATTCCCTGCACCATGTCATCTATCACCTTATCTATCGCTTGATCGATCTTTTTGATATCTTTCGGAGCGACCTGAGCCTCAATAAACCAATCGGTACTTGGTTCCCTGTCTTGAGAAACGCTGTAGGCATCTGGCGCATAATCGAGGCTGAGCTCTTCCCTAACATAGCTGGTCAGTTGCTTTGACAACTGACGTTGGATCATGTCATCGATAAATGCCGTGCGTACACTACTCGCAACCGTACTTGGGTTGGTTGCTCGCAACAGATAGAAACTGTTTTGCTCATTATTTAACGGTAAATCAATACGCGGCTTCGGTTGCAATTGATAGCCAGCGGCATAAGAGCTTTGTGGCGCATCCTGAAGAGGAATAGAACCGATGAAATGAGTCAGCAGTGGCTCTAACTCCTCCGCTTGAATATCACCAATCACCACCAGCTTGTTATTTCGATTAAAGTCATAGAGCTGCTCATAGACTTTCTGCACTTCAACGTCTGTCACCATTGCGAGCTGAGGAGCGGTAATCATACGATGGCGACTATCCGGTAAGTAAGCGTTACCGTTGATCGATTTATTCCACTGACCAACAGGTGTCTCTAAGTATGACTTGAGTTCCTCTAGTCTTTCTCGAGCGACGGTTTCTACCTGACGCTTGTCTACTTTAGCGTTGGTTACAATGTTGAACATGACATTAAACGCATCAGCAAGTTTTTCTCTCGGTGAGGCTATCTCAATACCATGATGACTGAACCCAATGAATGGATAGACTTCAATCGTGTTGCGACCAAGGTAAGCATCAAACTGGGAGCCAGTAAACTCACCAACACCACTGCGTGAGATCGCAGCCACTGCTAACTCTGATGCTGCGTATAAACTCGGATCGAGTGCCGCAGTGCCGCCTTCACTTGCGTAAATAAACTGAACGTTGTCACCGGCATTGGCGTCTTGTTCAAACCACACCTCAACCCCATTGGATAGAGTCCAAACGGTAAAGCCCGTATCTGTGATTTGTTTATTTGCAATCGTACCGCTTGATTGAGGCTGAGCCAGTTCTGATACCGATGTCGCTAAAGCAAGGGGTTTAACTCCCGGTTGTTTAACTTGCTTGCGCAGTTCTGGCAGCTGTTTTTCAAGTACAGGAATCGCAGCGGTGTCATCGGCACCAAGTACAATAGCAAAGTCCTGCGACAGCAAATCCTTCAGCGTCTTATTGATCTGCTCAATCGAAGCTAGCTGGATAAACTCATCTAAGCTTTGCTTATAGTCCTGCTTTGACTGAGTCGACTCACCGAGTGAAATGACATTAACCATTTGACTAGCGAAGTCGACTGGAGACTGCTGTTGCCAATTATGATCAACATTAGTCGCGAGTTGATTAAACGAAGCCATCACCCTTTCGATTTCTTGCGCACTGACACCGTGGTCTCGCAGTGATGCGAGAGTTTGACTAAACAACGCCTGTGCTTGCTCTCTGTCCGGTGCTGAGAAACTCACTGAAAGCAACGCATAGCGTCGTTCATTCAGGTAATAAGGCGATGAGTAGAGACTTTGTAGGGGTGCCGCCTGCTCAGTGAACTTAGCATCGAGGCGGTTCCAAACTAGCTGTAGTGCAACTTCATCCAGCCACTGTTCATGCAGTTGACCACGATGACGGATGCTCGCTGGACCACGCTCAACCAATAGGCTCATGCTTGGAGCATCAAATTCGCCAACCTCAGTGGTGAAGTCACGTAATACCAGCTCGGTATGTTGCTTGCTTTGTAGTTTAGCGCTTGACGTTTGCTGCCAAGAACCAAAGTACTTATCCAGCAATGCTTTGGCTTGCTCAAGCTCAATATCACCTGTCAGGATGATTTCAGTAGACTGAGGCTGATACCAAGTCTGGTAGAAGGCTCGGATCGACTCTGGTGTTGCACCGTCGACTGACTGCTGATTTCCAACTGGGTCGATGTTATCCAGTTGAGTTCCCTTGACAAGAAAATCGTAATACTTACCTTCCAACGATTTATGCTCTGGGCTAGAACGACGAATCTCACCTTGAATAACGCCTTTCTCTTTCTCCACTTCATTTGGAGAAAGCGACAAACCATCCGCGATGTCTCGCATCCACATCACCGCGGTTTCGATCTCTTTATTGTCAGGTAGGTCAAGCTCATACACCGTCTCATAGTAAGAAGTATAAGCGTTCATATCGGCGCCAAAGGTTAAACCTGTCTTTTCAAATAGTTTAACAATGTCATTGGTGCTGAAGTTTTTCGACCCATTGAACGCCATGTGTTCCAAAAAGTGCGCGTAGCCTTTTTGTTGAACAGTCTCTTGAGCTGAACCCGCATGGACAAACATGCGAATCGACACAGATTCATCGTCCATCGGATATAAGTGGAAACGAACACCGTTTTCTAGCTGTCCGCTTGTCCATTGTGGATCTTGTTGTATTGCGACCTCAACTTTAGGTTGACTACAACCGACAAGCAAAAGTGCTAGGGCAAAAAATATTATTCTCATAGCCATACTTCATTATTATTAAAATCAGCTCAAATATATCCCAAGCAAATGGAAATATTAAATAATTCGTTCTCAATAATGTAATATTCTGATTGAGTTGCAGATTTGAGATAAGGTGCGTATTATTTATCGCAATTCGACGATTAACTATTTAAGTGTGTCCAGATGCCTAATTCATGCACTCAAGTCAATGCGCAAGCTTTCAAATCTACTGAACAAGAGCTGGCACAGGAACTCAAACTCGCCGCACAAGCAAAGGCACTCTCCCACCCTGCGCGCGTAAGAATAGTGAAGATTCTACTTAATCTCGAAAAGCTGGACGGATGCCTGAATAGTGATTTGGTGTCTGAGCTTGGATTGGCACAATCAACCGTGTCTGAACACTTGCGCATCCTGAAGCAGGCAAATTTCATCACAGCTCAATCTATCCCACCCAAAGTTTGCTATCGCGTCAATAAGGCAGAGCTAGCGCAGTTCTCTGGTCTGTTCGGTATGGTATTTAGTTAACGGTTGCGATGGAAATAGCACAAAAAATCAAAGGAGCCATACGGGCTCCTTTCGTAAACACTAACATCAGTGATTGCAGATCACCACTTGCTGGCAAACTTGTTCAAACGGCATTGGCTGGTAGAAATAGTAACCCTGAATGAGCGCAATCCCTTGTTGAGTTACAAAATCCAACTCCTCTTGTGTTTCCACACCTTCGACAACAATTTCCGCTCCAGTAATACGCACGAGCTCACTGGTTAAACGGAACATCTCTCGACCGTTTTTGTGCTTTAAGTTGATGACTAATGAACGGTCAATTTTCACCTTATCAAATTCATACTTGCATAAGTGACCAATAGAGGAATAACCAGAACCAAAGTCATCAAGCGCGATTCTAATGCCTTTCTCTCTCAACTGTGTGAAAACACTCCAAGTTCGCTGCTCATCTTGAATCAGCAGTTCCTCAGTGATCTCCAGTTCAATTTGCTCATAGTTCAAGGTGCTATTCTCAATTAGCTCAATCACTATTTCAGCAAAATTAGGCACAAGAAACGTTTCTGGAGAGACGTTGATCGAAATCTTGAATGTCTTATTGGATGCCAGCGGTGCAACCTCTTTTAACGCTCTTCGGATAACCCATAGATCTAACTCTGAGGTCAGTCCCAATGTGGCGAAATTGGCGAGAAAATTCGGTGGCGTTATCGTGCCATCTTTGCTTCGGTGTCGAATCAGCACCTCAAGAGAAGAGACACAGTGTTTGCTATTGTCGATCTGTGGTTGATAGAACAAAACAAATTCGCCATCGTGTTGCAAATCACTAATCTGCTTTTGTGCTCGAAAGTTGCCACTCATATGAGGCAGTAAACCTATCACACCACCGCTATTCCCCACTTCTTGATAGTTGAAAAACTCATCCGAGGAACCCTTTGAGAACAACGCATGACTGCCCAACACTCGATCCATCTGCTTAAAAAATGGCAGATAAATCATCATGCCGATGGCTATGATGACAAATTGAAGGAGGGCACCACTGATGCTGCCATCCGTCGCCAGATAGCCACTAAACAAGGTTGGCGTCATCCAGCTAACAAATTGCGACACCGGAGCGACCAACCCAATCCATGTCGCGGTGTAAGCAACTAGAATAGCCACCAGTGGTGTGATCAAAAACGGAATGATGAGAACGGGATTAAATATCACAGGCAAGCCAAACAACACAGGCTCATTGATATTAAAAATACTCAGAATTAACGTCGCGCCAGCTAAGGTGCGATAGCCTTTGTTTTTAGTGAACAACAACATACATAACACTAAGCTAAGCGTATTGCCTGCTCCACCGATTCCCGCATAGACATCGTAGAAACTGCTGGTCAGTATAGGCAGCTCCTCTCCCATGATTTGATACATAGTGAAGCTATCTACTGAGAGTTGATACAATTCTTGTTGGTAACCCGCGAGTAAGATGTGGCCGTTAATACCTATTGTCCACAACAGATTTCGTACTAACTCATACCATAGACCACCAAGCAACGAGTCAACACCAATGGTAGGAACCAGCTCCTTCACACAAGACATTGAATAAAATGCACCACCAAGGTAATGCCCCAGTGAAACATAGAGGGTCACAATTAAAACCGTGCCAAATATCAAGTTGATCGACTGATCGACGACATTCGGTAAGTCAGACTCCATGTAGACTCTTCGTCGGGTCAAATGCTTTACCGTCAAAGCCACGAGTAGAGGCGTAATGATCGCCATCGGGTAGTTATCCGGTAGAATCGAACCGGTATGAAGTAATCCCCACTCATTAGATAGGATGACGTAGATCAGCAGCGAAGGCGTAATAACATTGGTACGAGAGATGTTATGTAAACGCGCTAAAAATAATGAATAGTAAATTAGCAGGAGTATTGGAAAGAGCTTCCACACAAGTTTGCTAATAAACATCAGATAGTTTGCCTGGGATTGAAAACCAAGCTCCGCCAGACCACTACTAATGAGCATAGCAAAGGCAGAAAGCAGCGAAACCGGCAGCAACATCACAAAGACATTACATAAGCCGTTCAGATAAGCGTTTTCCGAAAATCGGGTAAAAACGCGATAGATAAAAGAGGTGTTCATTAAGGAAATTAATAGCCAATAGATTAAAGAAATTACGCACTTGGTGCGCATCCATTGCCTAACGCAGCATTTTCCTTAATGAAATTTTTTGTATCCGTAAGCTGCGCACAAAGCTCCGAATAGACTACCGAGCTCATATAGGCAATTGCGCGCACCATACTCCATTTTCCGACAAAACTCGAACTAGGTTATCTATCGATACGACAACCAATTGCAATTAAACCAATCACATAACGAGCAAGGCTGACGCTATTTAGTCCGATTCCTGTGCGTTTTTATTGCACGGAAAACGTTGTTCATAAAGCGCCATAAAGTCCGCCCTAATCTCTTGTTCCAGATGCGTCGCCTTATCCGTTGGGCAGAAAAGCATAAAGTGGACGATTTGCTCACCCGTGCTGCCACTATTGATATGAATATGCGGCTCTGAGCCTGGCAGATCAACACCTGCGTGCTTTTCGATCATCGAGTTATAACGTTTGGCAACTTCGCTAAAGTAGTGAATACGTTCATCAATCTTAGCCAAGATATCTGGGACAAGAGGAAACAGATTCACAAAATCTGGCACGACGATAGAGAAGTCATGGTAGACATAGCGCTTCATAAAATTGAGGTTTTTCACCGGATAGGTAAAGAACATACTGTTAGGTAAGGTCGCTGTTTTACCTGTGTAGTGATACTGACCATGATAGAGGTCAATCTCTTGAATCACCGTCGCCATCATGTTGTGTTCAATTACCTCACCACAGATCTTACCCACTTCTATCCAATCACCAATACGAAATGAACGCGAACTGGCTCGTTGAATTGACCCAGTGAAGCAGAGAATTATCTCTTTAGATGCCACAACTATCGCAACAGCAATTGCGGTGACTGAGAGCGCAAATTCATTGATTTCCGACTGCCAGAGTATAAACAGCAACATGACCAGTACGATGAATGACCCGTTTTTCGTACGTGACATCCAGTTACGCTGTTTCTCTGTCACAAAGGCTACCTCACCACGTATCCGTGACAATATTAGCCGACGACCCAGTGAGATCATCACAATGATCAACACGGTAAACATCAATTTGTGAGTTAGAAGAAAATCGATGACTGCTTGTACTTTCTCCACGCTCTGCTCCTGCTTGGTAATGGTTAAAAAGGGGCAATGTGCCCCTTTAAATAGTTGGTTTATTGAATGAGTTACTTGGGTAACTCACCCTCTTTGAATACGACAAACGCACGTCTATTCAGAGCATTGGCATCTAGGTTCTGCTCTTGAGTGACTGGGTTCAACTCACCAAAAGACTTAACTTCCCACACAAATTGGCTTGGGTCTAGCTTAGTCTGCAAATATTGCATGACCGATTCTGCTCTGCGCTGCGCGAGCTGCTCATTGTAACTGATTGAGCCTTGATAGTCGGTATGCCCTGCAATCAATACTCGCCCATTTAAGCCAGTTAAATTGCTCGCAAACTCGTCCAATGAGATTTTATCGGCTGGATTCAGCTGCGCCTTGTCAAAGTCAAAATGAGAGGTCATGGCGACAAAGACTTTGCGCTCTGGTTCTGGAGGCTGACAAAACGCATTTTCCTGCTGGGTTTGCGTCTGTTCAAACACAATATACGCACGACGGTTTTCGGCATTCGCCTGCTTTGTCGTCCCCTCAACCAGTGGCTTAGACTCGCCATAGTACTTCACTTCCCAATCGTAGCGAGAGGGGTCTAATTGAGTTTGCATGTAAGCTTTTACCGCTTCAGCCCGACGCAGTGACAGTTTAACGTTGTAATCATCCGAGCCTTGATAATCAGTATGGCCGACAATCGCAATCTGACCATGCAGTTTACCAATGCTTGAGATCAGTTGGTCGATTGATGCTTTATCCTGTTGTTTCAACTCTGATTTGTCGAAATCAAAATGGGAAGCCATGGCAATTCGTATGTCTCGCTCTGGCACGATACACTCTCGAATCAAGAACTTCTCTACCTGCGGATCACCAAACTTGTCTATGTTTTCTTTACTTACATAGGTATCGGTAGAGCACGCGACCAACCCCATTACCATACCTACAGCAAAGAGCGTTTTGAGTTTCATTGTCATGTTAATCCTCTATAACTTACCAACAAGGTTGATAAAGACACCCTTGGCATTGTAGTCATCATCGTTGGCTAAGTTACTGTCAAAGCCAGAGAAGTTATAGCCAATACCAACTTTAAAGTTGTCAGAAAGATGTTTGTTCACTGAAACAAGTGCACCGTGCTCAAGTTCATCATTGAGCGTATCGGTTTTCCAGTGATATTCGCCCGTCACATCCCACTCTTTAATGACATGGTAGGACGCGCTTAAACCATATAGGTTGATGTTGCTTTCGACCGTTTCTACGCTCCCAGAAGCACGCTCAAAATCCTCTTTCTTATCTTTGTGCGCGTATTTAGCACCGACATCGACTTTGGCGTTTACCGAGTAGATACCTTCCACTTCGATGATATGTGACTCTTCATTGCTGTAATCGACATCACGATCGAGATTATCTTTGTCGGCAATATACGTATAGCGGCTAAGCAGATTTAATCGATCATTATAGATAGGACGATACGCTAGGCCACCTGTTACTTCGACGAAGCGCTCTAATGTTTCATCGGTCTCTTTACTGATCGATTTCGAATAGTTGAATTTACCGAACAAGGTATATTCTTCGGTTAAGTTCTGAGTGTATCGGTTGGTCGTAACAAACTGATCCACCCTACGCTTATTGACATCGACATTTTCGTTGCCTTTATCAACACGGTACTCAATCTTATGCTTGAGGTTAACATCGTCAATATCCATATTGGCGGTGAACGTCACCGCTTTACGTTCCGTGATTTCTAGTTTGCTCGGATCGACGTCGTTTTTCTTCTCAATTTCACCCTGCTGATAACCGATACCAAAATCAATGTCGTCACTCATATCGTAACCAAAGCCAAAGGAGTCAATCTGCCCTTTGCCGTTGTTCTCATTAACAAACTGATTTTCCTGATAGAAATCGACATTGGATGTCAAATCGGCACGCTGCCCTACGACAACGTTATTTTGCCCTTCGTAGTTATCGTCCGTATAAGTTACATAGGTGGTGTAATTCTCTGTGATGTCGTAACTTGCTGTTGCCTCTGTCGAATCACCGCGATCACCTGTGGTGTATTCCGCTCCCAACGAGAGATCATCAAACACTCGGAATTCAGCACCCACAGAGACACTGTCGTTATCTTCATACTGAGCCGTCTTATCTACCGTAGACTGGCCTTTAATATATACGCTGTTGTCGCTGTCCCAGATATAGTCAGCTCTTAAGCCCGCTAAGGTACCCTTACCCTTTACGTTTTCACGATTCAGCTCGTCGACTTGTTTTGCTGCTGCCGAAACTTTAACGTGATCGGTCAGCTTTAACTGAGCTTCAAGTTCAGCCTGCTGAGTATCAGTTTGCTTAGTACCATCGAGCTCTGTCTCTTCAATCGAGGTATAGCGCGTCGCAAAGCTCAGTCGATCGGAGGCTTGTAAACGCAACTCGGTTCCGTATGACAATTGCTCCAAATCGTCACTTTGGCTGGCATAGCTGTAACCCGAATCTTTCGATTTGTACCAAGCCTTTACATCGTTCCCCACTGCACCAAAAATGTTCGGAGCAATGTCGTATAAGCTTGCAACACCTTTAACCTGTATCGAGTCACCTTTACGCTCATCAAAATCTTCACCCACTGGGGTAAAGGTTAAACCACCATCAAAAGAGACAAAGTTTGAATCCGTCTGACGGCCCTCGCTGTGTGCCCATTCCGCTTTGATGTACGTCCCTTCTGTTGCGCGTAGCGTCAGATCCGTTCCCGAAGCCTGATAGTTCTGACCATCTCGCTCTTCAGTTGCGTAGTTGACTCCAATACCAATGTAGTCGTTTACCCAGCCCTTAGCGCGACCACCGTAAGTCAATGAATCCTTAACGTCGGAGCCTCTTGGCACGTACTCATAATCGACCGCAAGATAGTTTTCAAAACCGTCTGTTGGTGTGTCATCAATCACGCTGCCAAAGCTATCTGAAATGATGTTGTTCAGAGGTCGCATCAAGATGATTCGGCCCTGATATGGGTCGATTTCATAGTCTCGGCCTGATTGAAGTGGTACTTCTCGCTCTGATATACCCGAGTCCTTATTGACGACTTTGACATAGACTTTGTCACTGCCTGGGACTAACTCACCATGACGTAGGAAGTAAAGTGACCCCCCTGTACCGAGGAATTCATCATGAGCAAAAGAGGAGTCTGCTGACGCAGCGAAGCCAACAATATTGAGTCTATCTTCGCCATACCTAGTGGTAGAACGGGTACGATAATCGCCTTTAAAACCATACAAGCTACGGTTGTAGTCATTGTTATCGGTGCCGGTCAGTCCAGTGTTGTAGTTACCCCACAATACCCGAGACTTATCGTACTCAAGATCGAAGTATACTTTACCTTTAGTGTTCACCACCTTGTGGATGTTGGCTCCATCGCCGTAATCACCATAGTAAAGTTCATCATCGTCTTCGAGAATGTCGAAGACAGACGAGTCTTCCGCAGCAAATGGATGCTTGAAGATGTCTTTGATCTGTCCATCTTTACTATCAAAGTGCGTGGTTAAACGTAACTTATCGCCGAACTTGCCCTGACTGAAGTAGGCAATACGTCCTTGGTTGTAAACATCATCCTTGTATTGGTCATTGACACCCAATGCTCCGGTATCACCCGTTACGCGGTTTTTACCAATATACATATCGGCCAAACCTGCCTGTGCGTAGTAGGTATCTGGAATACGCACGTACAACTGATAGCGGCGCTCATCGCCATTGTCAAAGATGACCTTGGTTGGAAAAATATAGGCGTCAGCAGGCAAGAACTGCTCGGCGTATAGCTCTCCATCTTCAACTTCGAATTCATCTTCTCCAATCACCACTTTATCGACACCTTTAAGCCCGGTACCAATAAACTTAGCCAAACCCGAATTGGTCGGGATGTTATGCCGCATTAGCTGCGCACGACCAAAACTTCGCGCCAATTGCTCTTCGCTCTGATTACGATCGATATCCACCTCAGAATCTGGGCGTACTAGGTCAATCACGCCGATAGTCGTGATGTCCATGTTGCCGTCTTTATCCCAAGCTTTGAACCTGAATTGCAGTTGGTTGCCGATTTCGAATGCATAATCAGTGTCGGTCGAGCCATCCCAACTAATATCAATATCGTTCGCAACCTCAGTACCTTCGATGACCTTAATCGGCTGAGATAGGCTGCGGTCTTGACCACGGAAAATCTCTATTTGATAGCGTTGCATGTAGTAGCTGTAGTTTGAGCTGACGGTAAAGTTAACCTTGTCAGATAACTGTCCCTCTTTAACTTCTAGCTCATCACTCACACTTACATCGAGTACTGGTTCAAAACGGGTAATATCTCGGCTAGCCCAAATAGCACCCTCTTCGAGATAGATGCGTGAGCTGTCTTCCTGTTGATGAACTTCGACCTCAATACCCGTGGTATCTGTATCGATTTTTTCCAACTGACTGGTATCTTTTGCCACTGCCATAATGGGAATGGCTGCCATAATACTTACTGCCAAACGAGTCATTTTGAATTTATTCATAATTGTTCCGCCAATCGCGTCTGTTTGTCGTTATAGTTATTCACGATTACTCTTTGTCCTCTACCGAGACACTGAAGTTAAACTTGGTCAGTTTGTTGGGAGAGATCCGTTGTACTCTTGGGTTTTCGCTGATGACTTTCATGCCTGTCGGCAATGAATCGGTATCAACCTTCACCAAGAAGTTCTTACCTTTTTTATCTAGAACCCACTGATCTGGTACATGGTAGCGACCGTACTGATCGGTTTCTATCACAATACCTTCTACTGTGAGTAGTCTTACACCAGGGATGCCATCCTCATAGATCCCTTTGTTTTCTATGACGATTTCCCACAAGTAGTGATCACCATCTTTGTATAGGTTTCTGGTTACATCAAGATTTTCAGCAGATAACCCCTGTTGCTTATCTCCAACATGGTTCGAACTAATATTGCCCTCTCGATCAAACACTAGGCGCGTTCCAGACTCAGTAATGACGCTAAAGCTGAATCCCTCTTTGGTCTTCGTTTCAAGCTGGAAACTCACCTTGTTGCTCGATGGTAAGGTACGGTTTTTAGACATCCCATATAGCTCGTCTATCTCATAACCAGCCACTAATACCGAATCAAACTGCTTTGACTGTTTTTTCGATTCGACCGCATGCCCATAGTTATGCTTAAATTCGCCAGCCTGATTAGCCTGCACGCCATAGACATTACCCGTATGCTCACCTCTTGTATGACTACGGTCTTTAAGATGATGCTCTTTTCCATCACGAATCATCACTGTGGTGTTGGCAATATAATCTCTGTCACTGACGTTCGCAGACAACTGTACTTCGAATGCGGTTGCATCAGCTTGGAAACCATCTTTGTTATGATCTTCAAACACTTTACCTATGATAGAAGCCGTGTCGAATACCTTATCTGGCATGACTTCAACCGTCGCGGTGGCTGTGTTTGATTTCTCTTCCAAAGCGCCCGTCACCTGACCTTCAGGTGGCGCCATTGCCACCGCTGAGTTGACGTACTTGCCGAATGTTGCGCCAACAGTCACACGCAGTAGGTAACGAATACGAACTTGCTCCGTGATGGTCTTGTCAGCACCGCCATAGGCCAACATATCACCCACATTAAAGGTAAGCGTGCTCGTGACAGCTGGATCATCCGTGTTGATGACATCATCATTGGTATCAAACTGACCATCAGGACCGCTATTGGTGATCTCTGTGGAACCAGGAACATAAGCGAAGCCTGATGGGTAACGATCCACTAGCTTAACGTTCTTAAATTCTGATTCGTTGTTGTTGATGATGGTCACTTCATACTCAACAACGTCGCCGACCTGCGCATCTGTTTTCAGCGCTTCTTTGGTCACCAGCAACTCACCTTCATTGTCAGCAAACTTCTTGACGTGAATAGTGACATCATCCGATGCAGAAATGCCGGTCGCAGGGTCAGTGACAGTAAAGGTATTGGTGATGTTGTCATCCAAGCCTTTGTTCAATTCACCGGTAATCTTAATCACATAGCCATTACCCATGTAAGGCAACAGATCGAGTGAAAGCGCTCCATCGGGAAGCATCAGATCTTTATCGGTAAACTCGCCTTTCTTCTGACCACTCGGCCACTCTTCAATCGTTCCTTTCCAAGTAGTAAATAAGGCATTGCCGTTCGCCCCCACCAGCTTAGTGATTTCATCCACCATTTGCGCACCAGAAATGGTCGCCGACCCTTCATTGCTCACACGAAGAATGTAAGTCAGCTCTGAATCATCATTGGTGTACTCTGCGTTCTCACCTTTATCTGTGGTTTTGTCGATTGCAAAGCTGACAGCTTGAGGAGTGATCATCGCACTGACGGTTTCAACCGACACATTTCGTGTTGACGGCGTTGCAGATTGAGACTCGTCGATCTTATGCGTTGTGTTGATAATTTCACCCATAGCACGAGCATCTGTGGTACCCGTGATCACGATTTCAACTGTATCACCCGGAGCAATATCACCCGAGATATCAATGTCGTCATTGGCAGCCAATGTACCCACATTAATGTTAGTTCTAGGGTCGGTGCTTGTCGCAGTGATGTCCCAATCGGTAAAGGCATTAACAACTTCACGATCACCGCTGGTTACGTCCGGTTTAGTCGGAACTTTCATCCGAGAAATCGCATTTCTCAGCACGATATCGTTGGCAAAACCTTTACTGTCGTTAAATAGCGTGATGCGGAATGTCGCAGCTTGACCCGCCTTATAGATTGGGTTGTCCGCTGATTCACTTATCACGATGTTATCTGGTTCAGGGATTAGGCTTGCAACGGCAGTCGAACGCTGTGGGCGACCACTGTTGTTGATTACCATCGATGCTTTGTTATCAATCTGTCCGTTAGCAAACTCATTCACTGTGCCTTTAATCACCAGCTCAAGAGTGTCGTTTGGCGCGAGATTGACGACCGCATCCACCTGTTTATTGTCTCCGCTAGGATCTGGGGAAATCGTCGTCAGCTCGTTGCCTTTGTTGACTTCAATGTTCCAACTAGAAAACGCAGCTTCTTTTGCCCCATTCACGGTATCCACTACCATTGAATCAAGGAGATCTTTCAGTTGAATGCCAGCAACAAAGGCCTCGTTCTGGTTAGCAACAATGACACGGAAGACAGACTCTTTACCCGGTTCATAAGCCATTTCTGTCTCAGTTCCAGTTTCACCAACGTATTTGTCCAATGTCAGAGATACAGGGCGGTGCTTGATGATCGCCTCTGCATTTAACGTTGGCTGACCAGAAAAATCCACACTCACCTGGTTGATAATATCCGTCGTTGCATAACGGTTGACCGTACCATTTATCGTAAAGGTCACCGTGCTATTCGGTGCAATGTCTGCAATAGTATCAATATCAGGATTGTTGCCGCTAGGCACAGACGTCAGTGATGAAGTGACATCACTCAACTGTGTCTTAACCGTCCATGATTCAAATGCCGTGCCGTTCGAACCATCAACCAAAGTGACCAAGACATCGTTCATGATGTCTTTGATGATCACATCATTGGCGAAACCTTCTCCGCCATTGGTGATGGTTACGACAAACTGTGCACTCTGCCCGGCCTGATAGAATTCTTGGTCAGCGATTTTCGTCACCGATATATCTGCTGGCTTAGGCTTAATCGTAGCACTCGGCTCAAAATTTTTGCCATCGTACACCACCTTAGCTGTGTTGACGATATCACCTATCGCTTTGGCATCGACTTCGCCTTGAATCGTAAACGTAATCGTATCATTCGGCGCTAAGTCAATCGTCGCATTAATATCGCTGTTCCAAACGTAACTGCGTTTATCCACCGATGTCATTGGATCGTTAGCGGAGTAACTGACTGTCCAGCGACTAAATGCTTGTCGGTCAACACCATCGGCTGTCGATACCATGACCGCAGAAATCAAATCTTCCAGCACTATGTCATTGGCGAAGGCAGCATCCTTATTGACGATTTTGATTTCAAAGCCGTTAACCGTTCCCGGTGTGTAAAGAGGATCGAGCGGCTCTTTTGTTACTTCAATCGTTGGAGTCAGTGGCGTACTGATCGCTTCATCTTCAAGCGTCTTACCATCGTATTCAAGCTGAACGACGTTTCGCACTTCGCCAATGATTTCAGGCTTGAGTTGCCCTTTGATCGTAATCGTCACAATGTCTTGCGGCGCAATATCAATGGTGTTGTCGATATAGTTACCCGATAGTGCTGGCAAACTGGTGTTTCCATTGGAAGAGACGGCGCTAATTTCAATCGTTGCTGGGTCAAATACTGATATCGTACTGCCGTAGATCGTTTCCGCACTGATACGATCAACTAAGTCCGTAACCTTCACATCAGTCGCCCATACTCGCTGTGTATTGGTCAACACTAGCGTATAAGTTAGGGTATCTTGCGCCTGATAAACACTCTTATCGACGGTTTTCGACACGGTCACTTCCGCATCCATCGGCAAATAAGTTGCCGTATCGTTAGCCCCGTCGACGTCATCAGCGGTGACACTCACTTGGTTAGTAATGGCCCCGATCACATTGCTATTCACAGTACCTTCAAGATGAAGCAGAATCTGAGATCCGGGTGCGAGATTAAAGTCACCACTAAACCCATCCGGCGCATCAAAAGCCGATTGGTCAATCACAATTGTTTTGCTTGCCGAAGGATCTACGATGGTGGCCGAACTGGTTGCACTATCCCATGAGTTGAACACTCGACCTGGCAATAAACTGTCCACGACATCCGCTCGGATACTTGACGCGATATCTTCAACATGAAGATTTTGCAGATAACCCGCGCCAGTATTCTCAATCACAATATCAAAGCCAATCGAATCACCGGGCGCATAAAGCGCTGGAGATAACGAAGCTTGTTTCGTGACGGTCAGAGCACCTTGCTGAGGATAGATAAAATGCTGCTGTAAATCGTACTGTTTGTTGTTGACGTATAGCGTGTTACCAAACTTACCAATCGCATCGTCTCTGACTTGACCCACCACTTCGATTTTAAGCACCGTCGGCTCGGTACCGGCCGCACCTAATTTGACGAAGGCATCAATATCGCCACTGGTCTGAATGGCACTCGCATCGTTGAACGCGGCGCTGATATTCGACACAAACGTTGCGTTAGTCGTCCAAGATTTAAGTGCTGACTGCATTGAACCATCAGCGGTCAGTACCGTAAATTTCGAAATCTCATCTTGAACACGCACATCTGCATTCGAATCGGCTCGGTTGGCAACATACATGGTATAACGCACTTCACCACCAGGCGTGTAACTTGGAGTATCAGTCGACTTAGCCGCGATAATATCGGCGTCACCTTGGCCAAGTACTATTGAGTTCGAGTCCTGACTGTCAACTTTCGCAACATTAGTGATGGTACCGGTCGCATCAGAATCAACAATACCCAGCAGACCAAACACGACTTTATCGCCTGGCATTAGGTCGAAAGTGGCATCAAGAGGCTTGTTTCCTGAGTAGTTACCAGAAATAAAGAAACGATCGCTACTAGGTTGTTCAATGATGGTAGTCGAAAGTCCACTGAATGCTTTTGCACCAGTCGATGTACTAATGGCATTTAGCTTGTCGATAATCGCGACGTCATTGGCAATACCTTCACCACGGTTTTCGACCGTAATGGTGTAACTCACCTGACCACCTGGGTTGTATTCACAACCGCTGCCACTGTTCGATGGGAAGCTACAACTACTGCCATCCGCAGTGGTATTGGTAACCAGTTTTTCGAACACGAGATCAGGAGCCACTGGAGGTATCTCTGGTGTCGCTACTTCGTTAATGCCGCCCGTTGCTTGGTTCGCGTCAATGGTACCCAGTGCGTCTGGTCTGATAGTGCCCTTGATCAAGAACTGAATCTCTTCTCTCGGTGCTATATCTGCGACGATGTCGAGATCACCTGTTTTGTCATACGGAGGTAGATAGGTATCGATGTCACCATCTATACCTGTAGAAATCGTATGCGTGATTTCAGTGTCCAACAATGCTTGGGTAACATTGCCACCGAGTACTTCTACGGTAATGTTCGACAATAGGTCACGCAGTACAGCATTGTCGCGCCACACTGGCGTCGTATTGGTGACAGTAAACTGATAAATGACTTCTTCGCCCGGTTTATATGTATCGCCGTTCGAATAGGGTCTACCACCAATAGATACAATCTCTTTACTGACATCTAGACTCGATGTTTCTGGTTTGATTTGCGACTTACCAAACCCAGTACCATTGTATTTAGGCTGAATGGTCACCGCAGTCATTGCATCATCGCGGATCTGGGATTCCATCTTAATATCAATCCAACCATTGGCTGCAATCGACAACTTAGGAATATCAATATCCACATCGGTGCCACCTACGAATGAGCCAATATCGGTCGTCACTTCATCAGATTTTGCAACCGAGACAAGCCAAGTAGCTGGTTGGTAAACCACGCCCTGCTGGTTGTCTGGTTGACCTGCGGCAATTTGAGCGAGCTTTGATTTCAGCTTGCTAAACTCTTCACTCAGATTCGCGTTGTACTCAGTACCCTTACCTTTGTTTTCAAGACGCAGACGGTAAACCACTTTCTGCCCATCAACAGTATGGTTGTAGGTTCCCTTTTGCGTTGCATAACTAGAATCCGTGTAGGATTTATGCAGTTTTTCAACATTGGCTGGCAGCATATCTACTCTCTCTGACGGGAGATTATGCTTACCATCAACCTTAGCAATATTTTGGATAGATCCTACCGCTTTGTCCGACACATGCGCCTTAATCGTGTACTTAACGAAGGTGCCTGAAGGTTCAAAACTGCTGGCAGCGAGGTCAGCCACCGTATCTATGTTGCTGTTGTTGGCGACAGACCCCGCGTTTGACAGCGATGAACCATCAACGTCGGTATTGATCGTCCAACTCGTAAATGCTGGACCTGTTGTGCCATCGAAATATTCGGTTGAGATTCCCTGAATATCATCAAAGATGGCAATGTCTTGTAAGTGAACATTGTTTTTGTTTTTGAGCAGGATCTGATACTCGATGTAACCACCAGGTGTGTATCCACCCGAAAGCTCGGTGCTACCGTCAACATCGTATATTTTGGTCACATGCTTCTCAAAGTCATATTTCTCAGTGTCGGCTTTCGACTCAGCACTCACTGTGTCACCGTCGACCTTGAGCAAGTTGACAATATTACCTACCGCATTGGCATTAACTTTAGCACGAACAACATACTCAACCGTTTCACCAGCCGGAATTGAAGCATGCGTATTTATATCTTGGTTATTTGCAATGGTTTTATCGAGATCGACTTCAGCATGCGGATTGCCACCAACAACCTTAGGTTCTATCGTCCAACCGTCAGGAAATGCAACACCTTCGCTACCATCAAGCAAACTCACTTTGATAGTCGAAAGTGTGTCGACAACTGGAATATTGTATGCCCCGCCCTTACCATCATTTTTGATCGTGAGATGGTAAGTCAGCTCAGCACCTGGTTGATAGTTTTTCTGCTCGACTGTTTTAGTAAACGCAAGATGGTAGTCGTACGGTTCAACGGTAATTCCACCAATAGTGATATCCCCAACGGCATCGTCACGTACTACGCCTTCGACGGTATAGAGGACATAATCTCCACCTGCAACATCTATGGTTGTCGTGATGTTTTCATTGTCCTTAACCACACCATCTAGCGTGCCGTCCGTTGTGCCATCGCCACCATCGCTGTCTTCTTTTTCAACCGCTACAGAGAAGTTGTCATTAAACGGGTTAGCATTCGTTCCATCTAAAAGCAGAACGCTTACTCCCTTAATGTTTTCAGCCACACGGTGGTTATTGAAATAACCACGGTCAGAACTGACTTTTACTTTATAAGTCAGCGTATCACCTGGTGCATAAAACGCACTCTTCTTGCCATTGACCAATAGTTCACGAGTCGTTGTGCCACCACTATCCACTCGTTCCATTTCATGGTGCGACACATGCGACTCTTCCGAGACTTGTTTGTAATCACGGAAGATGTAGGCGTTGTTGGCGATGATAGGCTCTAATATCCCTGCTGAATCACGAGAACCAACCACGTTGTCTTTGACTCGAGCTTTGATCTTAACAGTGCGCGTCTCGCTGGCTGCTAGAGAAAACGAACTGCTAACACTGCCTGGAGGATAGACTAGATCTTCTGTAGTTTGACCTTGCCAACCGGCACCATCTCCATAATCAAACTCCCAGTATTCAAATGGAGATTGGTTTTCATAGTCTTCAAACTGATTGTTCTTCTTGTTGGCAAGTACCGACTTAATTTCCTTAATTGGATCAACAAGTTTCAGGTTGTCTGCCGTGTTATCACTGTTGTTCTGTAAATAGATAAAGTAGGTCACATCCTGTCCCGGCGTGAAGCGAGTCACGTCGGCAGTTTTTAGGATAGACACGTTCAGTTTTGCGTCGCCACTGTCACCAATTTCGGCGGTCGCGGATTGGTCAAGATTATTGACTGGGTCGTGGATCTCTACCGTGTTAGAAATTTCATCTTTGCTGTAGTCATTTTTGACTAAACCGCGAATTTTATAGGTAACAAAACCCATCCCCTGAACCGTTTTAGGGTCAATATCAATACGGGTATTTATGTTACCGTTGTCTGGGTAGTTCGACTTCACATCAGGATAACTACCTGTTTTAAAAGGAGAGTTATTCTTATCTGTGATGGCTTGTATTGTCCATTCCGAAAACGCATTCATACCCACGATATCATCAGTGACTCGCACTTCATTCGCGTAACCTGCACCACGGTTATAAACCGTGACATCGAACTCTACCCACTGCCCCGGAATAAACTCATTCTCTTTGGTGGTTTTTACTACGACAACATTGGGCGCTTTTGGATAAACCACAGCAGCATCTTGCATCCCTGACTGAGAGTCTGAATCTGGAGTTTCAACTACAGCACTGTTGTCTATACGCTTATAGATAATTTCGTCACCATTGCTGCGATCGATCTGAGCGGTAATGGTGTAAACAACCTCAACGTTTGGCGCAATCTGAGCGACGGTATCAAGATCTTTGTTATCTTCAAAAGTCCCGACCTTGGTGAAAGTACTATTGCCGTTTAGCAGTGGGTCATCCGAAATAATCTCTGCACTGATCGTCCAGGAAGAGAAGACTTTTTTCGAAACGTTGTCTGGTTCAAGTAGGCCAGCCTCAATCGTCGAAAGGCTATCTTTGACTTTTACATTAGTGGCATAACCATTCCCTTTCGCATTAATAACACGCAGACGATAGGTGATCTGGTTTTCCATTTTGGAATAGCTGGTTTGATCCGTATGGAAGTTCGCGTCGTTGTTTGTTTTCACTTCTTTGATCAGATTAATATTGAAATCTCGAGGATCCGAACCTCGGTCAGCATAGACGGAATCATCCACTGTCACGCTGTTTTCAATATGACCATTCGCCAATGGATTGGTCTTAGCTTCAATGGTGTAGATGATGTAACCGTGCGGCTCAATCGTTGCTTTTACATCCAGAATGTCAGGACTGCTAATACTACCACTGATGCCTGTGTCTGATGCCGTTGATGGTGAACCGTTTTCTTTATACGCTTGTGCTGTAATAGCCCAACTATCGAAAGCAGTAATCGTATTACCAAAGATGTCGACAGTTTCTAGCTTATCGATGGCATCCATAACATGCACTTGGTCTGCAAAACCATCGCCGTCATTATCAACACGAATAGTGTAAGTTAGCGTATCACCTGAAGAGTAGTAACGTGAATCAACATCTTTACTCGCACGAAGGTTATCCTCAGGCATCTGCACACCTGAACCTTCTTCTGTCACGTTATCACTACACGCAGGGTTATTATCGAGAATCAGACCCACGCTCGAATCGTTGACTTCGGCAGTAAGCTTGTAAGTCACGAACTTACCAGGTGCGACATCTGGTGACACTGTCACTGGGGAGCTAGTCCACGAGCCATAGCTATATTGGCCATGATCGGTACCTTGATTATCTTCTGCGCTGACAGGTTCCAGCTTCCAACGCTTGAAAGCCTGCCCCTGACCTGCACCAGCAGCCATATCAGTGGTAACACAAGTTAAGTCATCGACGATTTGCAAATCGTTAGCGAAATATTTTGACGAAGAATTGGAAACTTTAATCTCATATTCAACGGTATTGCCCGGGATATACTCAGACTCTTTAGTCGTTTTAACGATCTTAATTTCAGAGTCAGAAACATTGAGCGTTCGCTCTGCAGCAAATATATTGCTGATTTGGGCGTCTTGCTCAAGCGCACCATCAGCGTTGAATATCGCCGCATTAGCCCCTTTTATCTCACCGATCGCGACGGGTGAAATACTCGCTTTAAGCTGATAAGTGATGCTTTCATTTGGGTAAATAGAAACTTGGTCATCAAAATCTACATCTGATTGAGACCCGAGGTCTTTATACTTGGAAAGAGAATTGCCACCGATATCGGTCACCTCAACACTCCACTGAGCGAATGGATTACCAGATAAGTCGCTGCTATTGTGCTCAGGTTGTAAGTTGTTACCTAAACCTAAGTCAGTGATCAGTTGTTTGATATTGTGTTTAACATGATAGCCGTAAGCAATGCCTTGACCGCTGTTGCTAACTTTAACAGTAAAGACACGCTCTGAACTAACCAGATATGGCGATGCATTATTGAGTGTATGTTCAATACTAACGATGGGCTGAGCTGGAGGGGTGATTTGTTCATCACTTTCAATATTACCCTCTTTGGTATGCGCTGTTGCTGAAGTGACAATGTCTCCAACAAGATCGTTGGCTACCGTCGTTGTAACGGTATAGGTCAGCTTGCCACCTACCACAATCTTTGCGTCTGTAACCGCCAGATCACCGCTCGTAGCAAAAGTACCAAGTTCACTACCACTACCGGTTGTTTTACCACTGATGGTGACATTACTAAACGGAGATGAAGTTGCTCCGTTGGTATGCTCGACAGCCAGTGATTCGAACGCTTGATTGATATCAAGACCTTGAACTCGATAACTGCCTGTGTTGGTCACCGTGAGGGTATAAGTCAGTGAATCACCGACGAGGTACTCATCTTTATCTGCCGAGAGAGCCAGTTCATATTGGTAAGGAACTGGGTTAAAAACACTCGCCACACTCGGTACAAACACTTCTGCGCTACCATCGCCATCAACGTCTGCTCTAACCGTGGTTTTGCCAAGTTCTATTTTACCAATCGCATCATCACTCACTTTGGCTTGGATGAGATAATCGTTGCTACCGAATGGGAATAACTTTGCATCAGATACCGACAGATTCGAATCACTGCTGGTAAACGAACCAGGGTTTGACCCCCAACTATTTGAAGCCGTAATTGTGACTGAACTAAACGCTTTACCACGGCCAGACTCGGTGTCGGTCTGTGTATCCCAGACAAGGTCTTCCACTTCTACGTCACGGAATGTTTTCGCAGTAGTATTTTTTACGGTGACATGATAATCAATCAACTGACCATTTTCGTATGTCGAACTTGCAGGTGTAACAACAACTTCTATATCTGCCGCAAAGGCTTGTATAGAAAACATTGCAAATAACACTGTAATTAAAGAATACAGTTTTGAAGGAATCTGGTTTAGCAAAACGGTTTCATCCCATTGTCTAATTACTACTATCGCGATTGTTTTATTTTTTTGATTAGCAGCGGTTGAGCAAGCTACGCATTATTGTTTTGAACGGTCATCGGTTGTCACTGCTCTGTCAAAAAGCATCTATTGAGTGTAAAAAATATCAAATACTCAAATTTGAGATACCTTTAAAGCCCATTGTTCAGAAATGTCCTACATGACAATTACCTATATCTTGCCGACGTAATAAACTGGTCAAAGCTTTCACACCAGATAATAACGGTGTTGTATTTAGCCGCATCAAACCCTGTTGGAAGAGTGACAGTAAAGCGATCGAAACTTTTGACATCACCAACCTGAACCATCTGTTCTTTTTGCGCTAAAAAATCTGCTTCGGTTTCAATAAAGGTTGGCGAAAAATATAACTTGTAGTCGGGCCCAGGAGCCAAACCGCCAACAAAGGCAACTTCATCTTGGCTGATGGAAAGTGAACCTTCTCCCCAATGTAAAAAATCACTATCTTTGCGATCTTTTTGAAAACTCGCAGTATAAATAGCCTGCGTGGTGATACTTTGCACCTGCTGCATCGTAGGAGATGGAGGTTGAGTGAGAATGGGCAACGCATAAATTCCTAATGCAAAGCCCAATGCGATACACGTCGTGTGTGTTAGCAGCAGCAATATCCTTTTCATCCTGACACTCACTTGAAAAATTACTGCTATAAATGTATATGATTTTTAATAAAATATCATTGTTGAATTAGATACTTATTGATAATTAAGAGCTGTTTTCTCTGCCAATGTCACAATAACTTTTACCGCTTGCTCCATTCCCTCTATCGAAACGAACTCATGGATGCCATGAAAGTTGTAACCACCGGTGAAAATGTTAGGGCATGGCAGGCCCATAAATGATAATCGCGCACCATCCGTACCACCACGAATTGGCTTAATCTGGGGCTGAACATCGCACGCAATCATCGCTTGTTTCGCTAACTCTATGATATGCGGATACGGCTCCACTTGCTCTTTCATGTTGAAGTAGCTATCGGTTAACTGCAATTCAACTGAACCGTGCGTTAATTGGCTGTTCAACTCGGCAACTTTTTCAATCATAAATTGTTTACGAGCCGCTTGCCCTTCACGGTCAAAGTCTCGGATGATGTAGCCCAACTCGCTACGCGCAACCGACATACTCGCGGACTTCAGATGGTAGAAACCCTGATAGCCATCAGTGCACTCAGGAGTCTCGTCACTTGGCATCATCATTTGGAACTGAGCAGCAATGTTCATTGAGTTGACCATCTTGTCTTTTGCTGTTCCAGGATGAACATTGACACCATGGCAAATAACATCAGCACTGGTTGCATTGAAGTTCTCAAATTCCAGCTCACCGACCGGACCACCATCAATGGTGTAAGCCCACTCGGCCCCGAACCTTGCCACATCAAACTTGTCAGCACCTCGGCCAATCTCTTCGTCCGGCGTAAAGCCAATACAGATCTCACCGTGAGGGATTTCGGGATGGGCGATAAGCTCCGCCATAGCAGAAATAATTTCCGCAATGCCTGCTTTATTGTCTGCCCCAAGTAACGTTGTCCCATCTGTAGTAATCAAGTTATGCCCATGTAATTGATGCAAATCGGGATAGTGAATTGGAGAGAGTATTTGATCACCTTTGCCTAACGCAATATCGCCACCCTGATAATCTTCTACAATCTGCGCTTTTACATTCTCACCTGAAGCATCAGGCGCAGTATCCATATGCGCGATAAAGCCAATGGCTGGAACAGGATAATCTACGTTACTAGGCAGCTTAGCCATTACATACCCATTGGAATCGAGAGAAACATTACTTAAGCCAAGTTCAATCAATTCCTGTTTAAGAAATTGAGCAAAGGTCATTTGTCCTTCGCTGCTTGGACAGGCAAGATGGTTCGGATTTGATTGAGTATTAAAAGTCACATAGCGCAGAAAACGTTGTACCAATTCATTCATAAATACATTCTCTTATAATTTAAGCCTTACTCATAACGAGCTCTCATCGTACTCCTTCTTAGCTACAAGGCTTTGCTATAAATCATTTTTTTCGCAATAACTAGCGAATACAAAAAAGCCCGAACAGCATAGCTATTCGGGCTTAAAAATATTCAAGTTGCAGGATTAAAGCAGAATAAAGATACCTGCCAAACATGCACTCGTCAGGTTAGCTAATGTGCCAGCAAGCACAGCTTTAATGCCTAAATTGGCTACTTCAGCGCGTCTCTCTGGCGCAATAACGCCGATTGAGCCCAGCTGGATTGCAATAGAACCAATGTTAGCAAAACCACAAAGTGCAAAAGTAATGATGACTTGGCTATGCTCTGAAAGCAGAGCTTTATGTTCAACAAAATCAATGAACGCAACAAATTCATTCATTACGATCTTCTGACCAATGTATGAGCCAGCCATCAACACTTCATTGGAAGGAACACCTATAACCCATGCTAGTGGCGAAAACAAATATCCAAACAGTGCTTGGAGCGTCATGCCACTAAAGCCAACCAACTCACCTAGGCTTTCAAGACCCGTATTCACCATCGCAATCACACTGACAAAAGCTATCAGCATAGTACCCACCGCAACAGCCACCTTCATGCCATTCATCGCACCACTTGCTAGTGCATCAATCACATTGCTCTCTTGCGCTTGATCCATTTCAATATTTGATTGGTCGATAGGAGTATCACGTTCAGGCACAATGATTTTTGCCATCATCAAACTACCTGGTGCAGCCATAAAACTCGCGGCAATCAGGTATTTTAACTCCACTCCCAGACCTGCATAGCCACCGAGCACACTCCCAGCAACAGACGCCATGCCACCAGCCATAACGGCAAACAGCTCAGAACGAGTCATTCGAGAAAGAAAAGGACGAACTAGAAGAGGAGACTCACCTTGAGAAAGAAAAATGTTACCCGTTGCCACCAAAGATTCTGCTTTACTGGTGCCAAGGAATTTTTGAATACCACCACCGATGAACTCGATAACTTTTTGCATAATGCCGAGATAATAAAGTGCAGAAATAAGAGCACTGAAGAAGATGATGATAGGAAGAACGCGAACAGCAAAAATGAACCCAGTGTTGGCTAGATCACCAAATAGGAAGGCTATCCCTTGGTCTGCAAACCCCAATAAGCTCGATACGCCGCTACTTAAACTTGTTAATGCTGCCTGTCCCCAAGGGAAGTAAAGCACTAACGCTGCAAAACCAACTTGAAGTAACAGAGCACGGGACACTGTTTTCCAGTTAATTGATTGGCGACTTTCCGACAGGAATACTGCACACAAAAGCAGGGCAATGACACCGATTAAGCCAAATAAAACATTCATTAAAAATTACCTCTACAAGCATTGAATTGGTAGCTGGTCCTGTCCTTGGGGTCATTCACCATTCCCTGTGACGGCTTGTATTGGTAGAGCTGTTATTCTCAACCGGGCGGAAAGTATAGCGCCACGAATGAGAGTTTCATCACATATTTTTACGCAAACGTTCAAGTGTTCAATGTATGACCACTTTGCATATTTGGGACACCTATTGGTCGCGGTAAACTTCGTTTTTACCCTTGTCAACATACGCACTTAAACACCTATAAAATTGGAACCAAACTCTCAATTCCACTATCAGGGCATCACAATTATTGGCCAAAAACTGGCGTTATATCATTTGGCACCTAGTGTTAAATAACAAAGCTTAACGTACCTTTGGTATGACAATTAAGTTCACTACAATGTCATAGGCTAACCTAGCTAACATAACTAAGACTTTCCCCCGCTCATGCGGGGATTTTTTTGGCTCGTAAGGAAGGATCGTATGGTATTTTCCCTCCCAACCGCTAGAATACCCGCCCTACTTTGATGTCTGAGAGCCTATATGCAACGCGATTACACTTACAGCAGTCTCACTCAAACTTCTCGTGAAGAACTTGAAGAATTGAGCTTGAAAATGATTCATCGTCTTATTCCTGAAGAATCAATGACAGAACTGTTTACGTTTGAGCAAGATGAGACCGAAGATCAGGATAAGCTTCAAGAAGCTCAGTTTGATGCAATGCTAAGAATGAACGCTATCGCACTGAGCCAACTGCCAGCATTGTTTGAAGAATCGGACAATGAGCAGCAAAACATCATTCGAATGCAGCGACTACTGCTGTGGCATTTTTACACAGTATCGTTCCATCTAGAGCGAGCGATTCCACTTGAGACTCACTGTAACCACGTTGAGATAATCCTCAAGGAGAGCCCTCAAAACGCACTCGAATGGGTAACGACACTCACTGACTTACTGCGTCAATACGCTCAGATTGCACAATCAAAATGACGATACTAGAAAGCGACATCGACTACTCGTCACCTCCAGATGTCCTAATTCATTGGATAGCCAAAGAGTAGATTCAAACCAAAAATGCCAAGCATTGCGAATCTGCTTAAATTATTGTTAGTTGCCCAACTTTAAACCTAGTGCTAACATCTGTACACACATAAAATATGGAGTGCATCATGGACACAAGAATTCAATTTCGTGTTGATGAAGAAACGAAGCGACTAGCCCAACAAATGGCAGAAAGCCAAGGCAGAACACTAAGCGATGCCTGTCGCGAACTGACTGAGCAGCTGGCCGACCAACAGAGAAAGACTTTATCTCACGATGCATGGTTAACTGAACAAGTAAACTTAGCTTTTGAGAAGCTTGAATCAGGAAACGCTGCTTTTGTTGACCACGAATCAGCCAAATCTCGTATGGCCGAGCGCAAAGCTAAAATACGTAACCGGGGCAAATTATGATTTTGTGGGAAGAAGAGTCTCTTAACGATCGTGAAAAGATCTTTGATTTTCTTTATGACTTCAACCCCAAAGCTGCTGATAAAACAGATGAAATCATCGAGGCAAAAGTTGATGACCTTTTAGATCAACCTCAAATGGGAGTCCAACGAGACGGCATTAGAGGGCGACTGCTCATTATTCCTGAGATTTCTATGATAGTTTCCTACTGGGTTGAAGGAGACATCATTCGAATTATGCGAGTACTGCACCAAAGACAAAAGTTCCCAACAGACTGATTATGTCGACTGGGTAACTAACGAATGATATGGACTCCCTCTCCCTGACACTCCGCGTGCCATACTGACTCAGTACACCGCGAAGAACTGGAGGTTATCACGCCCAACATTTAAACTATTGGCGTCGCTCTCTGAGAGTAAAGCTCATTAATCTTCTTTCCATATAAAAGTGCTTTAGGGGTCATCACTAAAAGTATGGGAAGCAGCTAAGGTTGATGCCCCGTTTTGTTAGTGCGAGTCACTTCTATTGCCACCAATGATGACGTTCAACTTTATCACCTATTTTGCTGTTAACGAATAGAACGGACGCTGGTCGTCATTAACCAAAATGCTGTTAATAGTTGTGTGGCAAAGCATCCGACGAACAACCACTCAATACCAATCAATGATGTTATATAGCCAGAACCAGCAAGGCCAAATGGCATTAGAAGTTTGAAGAGCGAGCCCGTTATACCGTTTACTCGGCCGAGAATGCTGATATCAAAGGCTTCTTGGCGGTAACTCCAAACACAGATGCTACTATATAAACCCACAGCGGATACCCAAAAGAACCCAGCAATAAGCGCTGTTTGATTCTCCATTACCAGTGGAATAACAAACCCGATCGATTCAAGTACAATCGAGATAATGAGAAGCCATCCCAACCCCCATTTCTTACGTAGTTTATCGGCACTGAATGCACCAATGAGACCACCAAGACCAGAAGCAACGATCAGATAACTCACTCCTACAGCATTCAACCCTAAATCTGCCTTGGCATAATAGATAGCTTGAATCCAAAATACCGCGCCTGTTGTGTTAATGACCATTACAGCAAGGGTGATCAGCCACATATTCTGTTCATTACGTAGTGCTTGCCAACCTTCTTTTATTGCGCTGAAAGTGCTTTGTTCATCTTTATTGATTGGTGTTTTTACCTCGAGTCTTTTGACCTGCCAAAAAGCCAGTAACATCAAAAGCGCTACGCCGATGAAGACGTTATGAATGGCCGCCAATAACATGATGGCTCCCGAGAGTACAGGCCCTACGGTTTCCATAAAACTGCCCAAGGAGCTCATTCGAGCTGTTGCTACATTCTGAGTGTCATGTGAAAGCGCGCTTTTCTGAATCGACATCCGCGCATTATGGTAGCCGTAGTTAAATGCCATCATTAAGAACGCGCACGGGAACAGAACCCATAATGGATCTTCAAGGAACTCAACTGCGAAGAAGGACGTGAGCACCGTTACCGCTTGACCGAGTAACATCGCCAGCGACCACTGCTTTTTATCACAGCGATCGACCCACACGCCAATAAAAAGAGCCAGTAATAGATTGGGTAGAAACTCAACAGCTCTCATCCAACCCATCCACTCGGAAGATTGGGTCAGTTCATACACCAACAACGGTAATGCAAGTGCGTAGATTTGGCTCGCAAAGCTCACAAACAGAGCACTGCTAAACAGTGTAACAAAGGTTTTATTCTTCCAGATGGAGCCATGAGACTCAGCTAACGTATTCATCTAAATGTCCTTTTTATTTTCGGTAACGCGGCTATTATTTGAAAATAAAAGATGAAGAAAAATAGAAATATAATTTTAGGATTTCACCTTTATGCGTTATTGGTTAGCTTTAGTATTTTTGCGAGACTTTGGGTTTGAGATAGGTCGATGGACACCGATTTCATTAAATGACGTAACGAAAGCGTTGAACTGCACACGTCGCAATGCTCAGTTGGTCATCAAAAGGCTGGTGGAAGAATCGATCATTGACTGGAAGTCGGGTGTTGGAAGAGGTAATTTGCCTCAGCTTCTCCTTAAAGAGCCGGTACACACAACATTAAGCGTACAAGCTAAGTTTTGGATGAATGAGGGAAAAACCGAACAGGCGTTGAAGCTAATCAGAAGCAAAGATCGTGATCAGTTTATTGCCGAGTTCATTAGTCAATATCAACAGCAAGATAACGATCAGGACATCCTCCAAATCCCTTTTTATCGAGCGACACATAGTTTGATCCCCTATGAAATATCAAGGCGTACTGAGCAACATATCGCGAATTACCTCTATGCCAATCTGTTACGTTTCAATAAGAACACTGGCCAGTTGGAGGGGGATCTAGCGCAAACTTGGGAGCACACAGGTGATACGCTGAGAGTTCGACTGCGTAAATCACTTAAGTTCTGGGACGGCTCAGCACTTACTGCATTTGATGTGAAGGAAGCCTTTGAGTCGATCATCTCGTCAAACTCGGTGAGTCGAGGTCTGTTCAAGCTCATTGATGAGTTTTCTGTGGTCGACGAGTACACCTTACGAATTCGTTCCAAACGTTTGTCTCACTATCTGCCAAAGTTGATGGCGAATAGTGCGTTGTCGGTTTCCAAATTGAACAGCGACGGCTCGATAGTCGGAAGTGGATCGTTTCGATTAGCAGAGCAAACCAACTACCGAACGCTAATGACTGCTTCCACTCATTATCATGGTTATCGACCTTGGTTAGATGGCGTAGAAATCTGGAACATGGGCTTATCTGCAAAAGACTTTCAAATGAATTGCGATATTGTGCATGGCAGTTCAGCTCCGGATATTTCTGATGCATTCACACAGGTACAACAGTGGGAAGAGGGCTGTATCTACGTCTGTTTAAACAGTGCAAACAACGCATGGATGAGGTTAACAAAACATCGTCGATACATCCAAAAGTTGCTGCAATCTTTGCCAATGAACGGTGTGAGAGACACTGTGATTTATCGCCGAGCCTCAGGTATGACAAGCCTTGAGCCCTTTAAATTAGGCAAAAAAGTGGACTTGTCTTCCGTAAATCAGGTGCCGCTTGAGGTGTTAACTTATCAGTTGCCTGGGCATATTGAAGCTGCTGAAAACATCACTGAGCTGCTGTGTCAGCATGGTTTAGATTCAAACCTTACCGTGCTTCCATACCCTGAATTTGACCAAGTAGAGCGACAATCGAAAGCGGATATTATTGTTTCTGGTGAGGTGTTTGGTGAACATAAAGAGAGTTCTTGGCTTGGATGGCTGTTGTGCACAAACACCTTGACGGCGAGCCTGAATAAGCAATCAAAGCCTTGGTTCGAACAACAAGTATTTGATAATTTGGCTCAATCAGATGAAAGTAAGCGTGTTCAAGGTTATCAGCGAATTGAACGCGAGTTGATTCGAAAAGCGATTTATATGCCCCTGTTTCAATGCGCACAAGACATGAGAATCTCTGATAAAGTGAATGCGATGGATCTTCTTACTAATGGCTGGATCGACTTCAATCAGGTTGTTTTTAGGGGCGAACAACGCAACCACCTTACCTAACGCACTTCTTTTGGATAGCCAAAGTTAACCCATTGAGAGGTAAAGTAAAAACGAGAGTAGTAAGTAGAATTACGATTTCGAAAAATGTACATCGTGACACCTTGTCGTATCAGTGCCAATTGGAATTGCTTAAAATTGATGTAAATCTTTGAAATTACTGAGGAATTTTGGAGCGTACTGCGGGAATCGAACCCGCATCATCAGCTTGGAAGGCTGAGGTAATAGCCATTATACGAAGTACGCTTTGCGTCGAAGGCCTAGTTAATATGCCACATCTGACTGAAAAGAAAACCTTTTTTTTGGAGTTTGCGTTCAAGTGAACAGTTAAGCATCAATGTGAGTGGTTTTTCCGCGAATTCTCTCTCTGACGGCAACAAATTAGCCGCCAGATTCAGCCGTTATTCGGGAAGAAATCTCACTGTGAATACTAGGGATAGCAGATCGCGGTGACTCTATCCTTCCCTTCTAACTTTGATTGATACATCAGGTGGTCAGCGTCTGATAGCGTGATGTCACCGTTATTAGACAAATAATGTGCACAGCCTAGACTGACTGAAACTTTGATGCTTGGGTTATCGAGAATAGATAAGTGTCGAATTCTGGTACATAGGCTTTCTGCAATATCCACGACTTTGCCAAACTCCCCACCACACATGACTATTGCAAACTCTTCCCCGCCTATACGACCAATCAAATGTTGCTCAGGGACGATATCGGCGGCGGCATGTGCCACACTTTTAATCACTTCATCACCAGTTTGGTGACCGTAGGTATCATTGATGCTCTTAAAATCATCAATGTCAAAGATCATTACTGAAATTGCCGCTTCGCTGGCAAGACGTTGCTTTAACTCTGCAACAAAGTGGCGTCGATTACTTAGCCCTGTCAGTTGGTCTGTTTCAGAAAGTACTTTAAGCTCTCGGTTGGCCTGCTCCAGCGCCTTAGTTTTAACTTTAACCGTAATATTAAGTGTCACGATATAGCCAAAAGTAACTAAACCGATCGCAAGTGCAGATAGCGGTATTAGGTAATCAGGATACACGGTATTGATGTACATCCAGCGATTGAAGATCTTCTGTTTATCTTCAACACCAAACGAGTTGATACCTTGTGAAATTCGTTGTTGTAGCGCTATATTCCCTTCAGCTACCGCCGCCCTTAACTCGCCAGAATAGAGATGGCGAACCCCAAAAAATTTCGGGGCTTTTTGAGATGTGTGGATATAGAAGTTAGCCACTTGTAGGTCTGCAACAAACGCATCAATATCACCCGCAAACGCAGATTCGATCATCTGTTTGTTATTGGCAAAGCTAACCAGATTGAGATTTGGAAAATGCAGTTTGGTGAACTCTTCCTCATAACCGCCCGCAACAACCCCTACCTTATTGTCGTGCTTAGAGAGCATGAATTCATCTAGACTAGAGCCTATATGCTCTTGACTGATAAAAAGCTGAGTGTCGATAGACATAATGCCAGCGGTAAAGTCTAGGTAGCTGTCTCGTCCTTCGGACCATAGCAAACCCGCATGTAGATCTGCACGGCCATCTTTTACCGCTTCGAGTGATGATTGCCAGTCCAACAAAAGAAACTCAACGTCTATATTGTTCTTGTGACCAAACTCCTGCCAATACTCAATCAATATACCGTCAGGCTGACCTTCTTGATTAATAAATGAGAAGGGTTTCCATGCTTTTGAGTTAGCCACAACAAGCTTTTGCGGCGAATCAGCTTGCCCCCAAGAAGTAAAACTCACTAGAACCAATACACTAATAAAAAATCGAAGCACTTCCATCCTTACCATTAAGCTGACTCTTACGACTATTAAGCTATAGACCATATATTGAGGTTGGTATAGATCGTACTTCGATCAATTTCATCAATTATGATTATTGTTAAGTAATTCGCGTCAAATCTCACTAATTCAACAAATTAGCTTATTTTAAACTGTCCCATCTCATTGTTAAGTTCGTTCACTTGAGTCCGAACCTGACTCGATATATCAGAAGAGGAATTGGATATCTTCGCGACGTCCTCAACGGATAAGATGACCTCTTCCATTAAGCTCTGTATTTCGTCGGTCGCTAACGACTGTTGCTGAGCGGAACTCAATAACTCTTTCATCTGTTGGTTAAGCACTTCAATTTGATCCGTGGTTGAGTTGAGTGTCCCATACGCCAGTTCGGTATGTTCCGCACCTTCGCGAGCTAAATCCTTACTCTTGTCAATTTCGTTGACAACGGCTCTCGTCGAAGTTTGGATCGCGTTAACGATGTTGTTGATTTCTGTAGTCGATTCTGTGGTGCGCATAGCGAGTAATCGAACTTCGTCGGCAACCACAGCAAAACCTCGACCATATTCCCCTGCCCTTGCAGCTTCAATCGCCGCATTTAGCGCGAGCAAATTCGTTTGTTCCGCTAAACCTTCAATCACCTCGGTAACCCGGCCAATCGCTTCACTTTCTTTGCTGAGCTCATCCACCTGGTCACTCGCTTTTTCTATTGTTGTGTGCAGCAAACCTACAGTATTTTTATTGAGATCCAACGCTTGTGAACCACGTTCGATCTGTTGTTTCGATTGAAGCAAATTAGTCACCGACTGTTCTGCTTGTATTGCAGTGTCGTTGGCTGACTGGCTCACTTCACTCACTTGCTGGCCAACTAGTGCCATAGTCGCCTTCTGACGTTCGACCTGAGAAACCGTCGCTTCGTTGGCGTCGAGCAATGACTTCATACTATCGCTGACGGTGTTCGCTTTAGTCGTGACACCTTTTACTATACTGGCGAGCTCATCATTCATTCGATTGATCGAATGCATCAAACTGGCCAGCTCGTCGCTACCTTCAATTTCTAGCGAAGCTTGAGATACATCACCATCAGCGATGGACTCGGCACGTTTGGACACAATCGACACACGACGACCAATGTTTTTGCCCATGAGGTGGGCAGTAGTTACCGATACGATCACGACCAGAGCAATCGAGCCAACCAGCAAACGAATTACATTCGTGACTGAGCTAAAGATCCCTTGCCCACTCGCATCAGCTTGAGCTTGCTGCTGGTTGATCACCGCCTCGAGGCTAGCATCAAGTTGCTGTACAGCAGGAACCAGCTCGTTTGCCATCTTCTGATTTGCGATGTTCCAGTCGTTCGATTTACGAAGATTCACTACCTGATCCGCTAAGGGAAAATAGAGCTGTTGCATCTCTTTGAACAGTGACCATAGTCCTTGGTCACTGCTTGATAGCAAATCGGTCTTAGACTCGATTTCTTCTACAGATTTGGCGTGGATGCTTAGAAATTCTTGATACTTGTCGAGATGGTCTTGGCTACCGTATTGAAGAAAATCTCGCATTGATGAAAGCGCGTTTGCTAACGAGGTATAGCTATCTGCATAGAGCCTGAATAGACGCTTACGCTCTCCACCCTCTTTATTCCCTGCTTCGTCATTGATTAAACCTTGCAGTTGATCGAGTGCGACCTCTGCGATAGGGGCGGCTTCAAAGATAAATAGTGAGTGAGCAGGAAGGTTTTCATCGCTATGGCTGAGCTCGGCGATTTCATTCAACGATTTGGTTACCACTGTCCATTGTGACAAGACTCTTTGGTAACTCTCTGCAACTAACAGCGTTTCTAATTGGGGGAGCGCTTCATCAACCTTGAGTAACGCTTGGGTTAAGTTGTCTCTCTGCTCAGCCCCCGTCATTTCATCCCCTCCAAGCAGCATGTACGCTCGTAGAGAAGATACTGTAGCTTGAATAGATTGCTGAATTGAACGACCGGCATCTACGGTCGGCAGATCACTCTCTAGCAACGAACGAGTCTGAGTATCGACAGTATTAATGCTGCGGAAGATTAAAAATGCGGAAACGATAAAAAGTACTGCAAGTGACAGAAAACTTAGCTGTAACTTCCCTGATATCGTGAGTTTCATCCATTAACTCCTATAGTAAGTTCAATGCTTACTATAGCGTCTTGCTCAATGTTGTTAAATAAATGTGTATTAATAAATTAAACTTTTGTATGAGCCGGTCGGTAAGTGCAAAAAAAAGTCCCCGCTAAGCGAGGACTTCGAAACACGATATAACAGGGCTATTAAATATTTGCCGCTGTTACGTAATTCGTTAACTCATCATTAGAGACTGTCGTGATGTACTGGTCATCTAGGTAGAAGGCTACGCTATCTTGCGACTTTTCACCACGAAGTACTTGTTGAGTACCATCAATGTATGAAATATCCATCTGCATTGTGTTTTCGTCGATTTGCTGCATCGTTGCTTTTTCGATGTTTGCGTTGTTCGACAAAGGAACATCTTTAAGTGAGCTGTCTAAATGGCCATTCACTTTGATGTAGTTTTTGGTCGGAGTATCTACTACCGCTGGTGATTTACCAGAAATTGGGTTGGTACCTGTCCAAAACTCAATCGCGTTGAAGACGAATAGATCGACAGTACCAGCGATACCATAGATAGGTGAAAGAAGCAGGAACATACCTTCACGACCGTAGCGGTTATCTACCACTTCTAGATTGAATTTTGACACAAGACCCGTCGTCGCCATTTGTCCCATACAACCAGTAAGAGAAGAAACACCTAAGCCTACTACAATAGCCATTTTTAATACGTTAGTTTTCATGTATACCACCACTTAATCAAGATGGCGCGCATCGTACTCTTGTTTTCGGCTAAATCAATCCATCACAATAGACATTTGACACAAAATTTACTATGTTAACCTTTTGTTTTAAATAGGTTATTTCCTACAACACAATCTATATATAGTGTTATGACAATACCCAATCCGCCCTCTATAGTGATCGCACTGCTCAGATTTAGGCTCGATAACATTTTGTTTCAGAATGCAGTACAAATAATCTGCAAAATCGGGGGTTAACCTCATCTACCACTGTTCAAATAGTAATCAGACAGTTTTATATATTCGCCCAAACCGCAAAATATCCGACCAAAATAGTCAATTACATCTTTATATAAAATCCATATTTTCTACAGAAAGCAGTGAATAAGTTCAAAATCAGCCTGACTGGTTAGTAAAAATCAGAATTGTTTGCTAGATCAACTTTTCCGTCAAAGATGTTGCGTGCTTATTTATTAAATGAATAATAGACAACGTTACACAAATGTAACAAAACACAACACAATATAAGTATTATTTATAAAAACACCCATTTCACAGGCAGGAAAAGCATGACAAAGCGTATTTCGCTAGCCATATTGGCGAGTATATTTGCAGGTAGCGCTGCAGCATCCAACTTGGATGACAAGATCAACGAAGTCGTTGCACCTATCGTTAACCCTTTTGTAGGAATGATCTTCTCGACTATTCCGTTCCCTTTTAGTGACGTACAGGTGCCGTGGATTGTTCTTTGGTTAGTTGTTGCAGCAACTTTCTTCACAGTCTACTTAGGCTTCATTAACGTGCGTGGTTTTAAACACGCTATCGACTTGGTATCTGGTAAGTTCTCAGATCCAAAATCAAAACAAGATGGTGAGGTGTCTCACTTCCAAGCACTGACAACGGCTCTTTCGGGCACTGTTGGTTTAGGTAACATCGCTGGTGTTGCTGTGGCTGTGTCTATCGGTGGCGCTGGTGCGACATTCTGGATGATCCTTGCAGGCCTACTTGGTATGTCGAGCAAGTTTGTAGAGTGTGCACTTGGTGTTAAATACCGTAACACAAACCCAGACGGTTCTGTTTCTGGTGGCCCAATGTACTACCTAAGCAAAGGTCTGGCTAAACGTGGTAACGCCGCATTCGGTCGTACTCTTGCCGTTCTGTTCTCTGTGTTCGCAATCGGCGGTTCACTTGGTGGCGGTAACATGTTCCAAGCAAACCAAGCGTTCAAACAGGTTGTAAGTGTTACTGGTGGCGATGCTTCATTCTTTGCAGATAAAGGTTGGTTGTTTGGCCTAATCCTCGCTGTGGTCGTTGGTATCGTTATCATCGGTGGTATTAAGTCTATCGCTAAAGTCACTGAGAAGGTTGTTCCATTCATGGCAACCATCTACGTTGGTGCTGCTATCATCATTATCTTGATGAACTTTGATCGCATCGATGACGCATTCTCAGCAATCTTTAACGGCGCATTCACTGGTGAAGGTATTGCTGGTGGTGTAATCGGTGTTCTAATTCAAGGCTTCAAACGTGCGGCGTTCTCGAACGAAGCGGGTGTTGGTTCGGCGGCTATCGCTCACTCAGCGGTAAAAACAAAAGAACCAATGTCAGAAGGCTTTGTGTCGTTACTAGAACCTTTCATTGATACGGTTGTTATCTGTACTATGACTGCACTAGTTATCATCATCACAGGTTACCTAGACACAGATACAGGTCTAGCGGGTGTTGAACTAACGTCTGCGGCATTTGGTAGCGCAATTAGCTGGTTCCCTTACCTACTTGCTGTAGCAGTAATCCTATTTGCTTTCTCTACGATGATCTCTTGGTCATACTACGGTCTAAAAGCTTGGACTTACTTGTTCGGTGAGAGCAAAACTGCAGAAATCATCTTCAAAGTTAAGTTCTGTATCTTTGTTGTCATTGGTGCGGCAATGAACCTTGGTCCAGTTATCGACTTCTCAGATGCAATGATCTTTGCAATGGCTCTAGTGAACATTGTTGGTCTTTACATCCTAGTACCAGAAGTGAAACGTGACCTAGCGGATTACCTAGAACGTTTCAACGCAGGTAAAGTGTACAAAGCACAGCAACCAAAACAAAACCTAGCAGAGCAACCAGAATAATCTGACATTTCGCTCTAACTCGTTAAACAGCAGGCTTCGGTCTGCTGTTTTCGTTTAGATACACGGCTAAAAACAGATATTTTGTATCTAAACTTGCAAACCAATCCTCTAGATCAAGCTCAATCACAAGTATAAATAACTAACTATTCATCCCGTCTTTGTTAATAAACGCGATTTTTCGCCACAACTCACGCAAGTGTAAGCTCAGCTTTACTACACAATAATCATTCTCAACACGCAACTTTTAACATCTTTGTTACACTTACCTTAAAGTGTAATGATTGAAATTGATCGCTGTTTTCATCTTTGTTTACAGGTGAATAATACGCAGGTGGCGAATTCATCAGCAGGTTGTTTTAGTCACTAACTTAGAGATGTATGAAACTTAAGTATCTATCTGGGCTTTGATGTGCCGAAACATGGTCACTGAGTCAGACACCGTTGCTCCAAGTGCGATCCACTAATGAGTAACATAAAGGAGATAGTAATGAATGTTCAGACACTACCCATGTTACGCTTCATCGATCACGAAGGTAACGCGGTCAACCAACTTCCCGCATGGGCAGACTTAGCGACCCTAACCGATTTTTATAAAGATATGCTGCTCACCCGAACTTATGACAATAAAGCGGTGGCGCTGCAACGGACGGGGAAACTGGGGACTTACCCTTCCCATCTGGGTTCTGAGGCTTATGGTGTGGCAATTGGCCATGCGATGCATCCAAGAGATGTCTTTATTCCCTATTATCGCGATATGCCCGCAATGTGGGCACGAGGCATCGCGATGGAAAAGAACCTTCAATATTGGGGAGGCGATGAACGAGGCAGTGACTTTCATGTTGCGCCCCAAAGTGATACCCCAGAACCATGCTATGACTTACCTTTCTGCGTACCTATTGCGACTCAATGCACCCACGCTGTTGGTGTTGCGGCAGCGCTGAAAATAGACAATCAACATCACGCTGCCCTCGTCACCTGTGGCGATGGCGCGACTTCGAAAGGTGATTTTCTTGAAAGCATCAATTGCGCCGGTGCTTGGAACCTGCCACTTGTGTTCGTCGTGAACAATAATCAATGGGCGATATCGGTACCCCGTGCGCTGCAATGCGCCGCTGATTTTCTCTCTGATAAAGCGCAAGGAGCTGGGATCCGTGGAATTACCGTCGATGGGAACGATGTTGTTGCTGTGCATGACACGGTTCTAGCTGCGTTAGATCGCGCTCGCAAAGGTAAAGGGCCGACACTAATCGAAGCCGTCAGTTACCGACTTAGTGATCATACCACCGCCGATGATGCGACGCGTTACCGGAGCGGTGACGAACTGAACCAAGCCTGGCTATATGAACCCGTTAAACGTCTCAAGACCTATCTGACTAGCCACGGCGCATGGAACGATAACCTTGAACAGGAGTGGCTCGTCTCGTGCAAACAACAAGTCGAATTAGCAGTCGAACATTACCTATCTCTGCCACCTCAAGCGCCTGAAACTGCGTTTGATTTTCTTTATGAGCAAGCCCCCGTCGAACTGAATCAACAACGCGATGAGCTAATAAATAAAGCAATGCGCATGCAAGGAGGTAAACATGGCTGAACTCACCCTAGTCGAAGCAGTTAACCTTGCACTGCACTATGAAATGAGCCACGACTCTAGCGTAGTGGTTCTGGGCGAAGACGTCGGCGATAACGGCGGTGTATTCCGTGCCACCGTTGGCTTAAAAGAAAAATTCGGTCTTCGTCGTGTGATTGATTCCCCGCTTGCTGAAGCGCTTATTGGAGGTGTCGCAGTTGGCATGGCGAGTCAGGGCTTGCGGCCCGTTGCAGAATTCCAGTTCCAAGGGTTTGTCTTTCCTGCGTTGGAGCACCTTATGTGTCACGCGGCTCGCATGAGAAATCGAACACGTGGTCGCCTAACCTGTCCCGCCGTATTTAGGGCACCGTTTGGCGGTGGTATTCACGCTCCGGAACATCACTCTGAAAGTGTTGAAGCCCTGTTTGCTCACACTGCTGGGTTTAAAGTTGTCATCCCTTCTTCCCCACAACGCGCATATGGATTGCTATTGGCGGCGATTAGAAGCAACGATCCCGTTATGTTTTTCGAGCCAAAACGCATCTATCGCACTGTCAAATCTGATGTGATTGACAATGGAGAAGCGCTTCCCCTAGATACTTGCTTTACTCTGCGTAAAGGCAGAGACATTACTTTAGTGACATGGGGCGCTTGCGTTGTTGAGTCATTGCAAGCGGCGCAAACCTTATCCTCGCAAGGAATTGAAGCGGAAGTCATTGATCTCGCCTCCATCAAACCCATTGATATGGATACCATACTATCATCGTTAGAAAAAACTGGCCGATTGCTCGTTGTGCATGAGGCCAGCAAAACGTGTGGCGTTGGGGCGGAGATTCTTGCTCGCACCGCGGAAAAAGCGATGTGTCTACTAAAAGCACCACCTAAACGTGTCACGGGATTCGATACCATCATGCCTTACTACCGTAACGAAGACTATTTTATGATTCATGAGCAAGACATCGTCTTAGCTGCACGTGAGCTTGTGGAGGGTTGGAAATGAAAACGTTTTTATTACCAGATCTTGGCGAAGGTCTAGCAGAATCCGAAATTGTCGAATGGCACATTAATGTTGGCGATTCGGTCGAGCTAGATCAAGTGGTGCTCACCGTTGAAACAGCAAAGGCGGTGGTGGAAGTACCGGCCCCCTACTCAGGCGTTGTGGTCAGTCGCCATGGCGAAGCGGGTGATGTGATAAACATCGGTGCACTGTTGCTCGAAATTGAAGAGCAACCTGAGTTAGTTGGCACCGTTGCGTCAAAACAGAAGCAACAAGACGCGGCCACTGTGGTTGGCAATGTATCGCAAACCACACACCATGTTGACGTTGACGATTTTTGGATCGGCAGCACTCACAGCCCTTCCATAGACGGACTGGTTACGGCGCTACCTTCAACACGCCTGCTGGCTAAAAAGCTCGGCGTAGACTTAAACACCGTCAGCGGTACCGGGCCGAATGGAATAATCACCGACAATGACATTTATGCCGAAGCGCGTAAGCAGAGTCCTGGCACTGAAGTGTTAAAAGGTGCACGTAGAACCATGGTGTCAACCATGTCTGAGTCGCATCACAGTGTCGCGGCAGTGACGATTACCGAAGAAGCGTCTCTGGCAAATTGGACAGCAGCGGAGGATATATCAGGGCGATTGATTCGTGCCGTTGTCTATGCCTGTCAGGAAGAACCGGCTCTGAATGCGTGGTTCGACGCAGAAACCATGACCCGCTGTGTCCATAGCCGAGTCAATATCGGTATTGCCGTTGACAGCAGTCACGGGCTCTACGTCCCCGTGTTGAAACACGCTGAGAGTTATGACGATAACGACATCCGAACATGGTTAAACGAAACCGTCCAAGGAATTAGAGAACGTAAAATTGGCCGAGACAGTTTACAGCATGCAACCATCACCCTCTCTAATTTTGGTGCCATTGCTGGCATTTTCGCCACGCCCGTTGTCTCACCACCTCAGGTCGCGATTGTTGGTGCTGGGCGTATCATCGAACGAGTGGTGATAAAAGATGGCGTTCCAGTTGCGGTTAAAGTCATGCCGCTATCGATTACTTTTGACCACCGTGCATGTACAGGCGGCGAAGCAGCAAGATTCACCAAGAAACTGGTCGAGCATCTTCAGCGTTAACGGTTAACCAACGTCGCATCTATCATGAGCGGCGTTGGCTTGTTAAGCATTACACTTTGAAGTTACTCACCAGTCCATCCAACTGTCGAGATAGTCCCATTAGCTGGTCACTACTTACATTCAACTGCTGTGCAACTTGCGCCGTTTCAACAGTAAACTGATTGATCTCTTCGACATTGCGATTAATTTCACCCACCACGCTTGATTGCTGCTCTGTGGCGGTTGCAACTTGGATATTCTGATCACTGATATGAGTAATATGTTGCTCGATTCTGTTCAATGACTGATTAGCATTAACGGCACTTTCTACCACCAATACACTTTTTTCTTTGCCATTAACCATTGCGTTAACGGCTCGGTTTGACTCTCCTTGCAAGCGGTTAATGACCCCTTGGATCTCTTCCGTCGAGTCAGCAGACAGGCTGGCAAGTTTACGTACTTCATCAGCCACTACGGCAAAGCCTCGACCTTGCTCTCCCGCGCGCGCGGCTTCAATCGCAGCATTGAGCGCTAACAGGTTTGTCTGCTCCGAGATACCACGAATGGTATCAAGTATCGAGCTAATATCATCAACTTGGCTCGCCAATGAAGTCACAATTTCGCTGGCTTGCTCTAGTTCTTGAGTCAACTGGTTAATCTGGGTTCCTGCATCATCGACGATTTGAGAACCCGATTGGGCTTGGCTGGTTGCGTCTTTGGCAACTTCCGCTGCTTGCGCGGCGTTGGTAGCAATCTCACTCACCGTGGCACCGAGTTGATGAATCGCTGTCGCGACCTGTGTGGTACGGTCTCTTTGGTTAGTACAATGGTTCTGCGTTAACTCTGCATGTTGGGAGACTTGTTGAGCCGTTAGTGCTAGCTGTTTGGAGGTTGTCGCCACCTCTTTAATCGAATCATGAACACGGCTTACAAAGGCGTTAAAGCTATCTGCAATGGAGGATAGCTCATCGATTCCTGCCAGTGCTAAGCGGCTGTCTAATGCCATTTGCTGTGCAGCAAGTGAAATAGAGTCTTGCAGATAAGCGACGCGTCGTTTGAGACTGATGACCGTTACCAGCGCAGTCACAACAGACAAAAATAAGCCAATCGCAATAATGACAAACAACTGCTGTTTGCCTGCAAGATAGTCGCTAGTGCTCTGCTGGTGCTGTTGCTGCGCCTGTTCAAGTAAGGTATCAAGAATGGCGTTTGCATGATTTTTTAACACACCATACGTCTTAGCATATTGTTGTTTATAAATCTGTCGTGCACTTTCCAAGTCATTGTTTTCTAAAACCGCCAACATAGGATTCAGTTCTTGAGCGACCATACGCTCAAATTCCTCGAGTAACTTGGTTACCTCTTGCTTGAGTTCAGTGGTTGCCTGCGCTTGTACAGCATTTTCGATTGCCTGACGCATCTCAGGAATATCCTCTTCTCGGGTCTCTTTTACCCGAGTCAGTACCCCTTTTTGATCACGTAAGGAGGTGTCTTGCAGTAGCATCATATCGATACCGACTCGCATTCTAGGGATTCTTGAGGCGACTTCAGCCATTGAGCGCATCGGCGCAGACGTGTTTGAATATAGTTTCTCAGACTGTTGATTGAGATTGCTGATACTCTTGTATCCCGCAACACCAACAGCAATTAATGCGATGCATGGCAGTAGCACCGCAAAAATTAAGCGACTTTGTAAGGTGAATTTATTGGCAATCATTGTCATTCCTTGAATCAAATTTATTATTATTTTGTTTACTTATAAGCTTAATAATAGCGACAACAATCTCGCTCAGATACCTTTCTTAATGACCCTTTTGTTCATTAATGATGTTAATGAACTTTATGAACAAATCACTCAATTTATCTATGAGTTAGACAGAAATCCTATCTGTCATTTCGTCCGACTTGTCCTATTAATTCTGGGAGTAATGTAAACAAGTCCCCCACCAGCCCATAATCCGCAATTTCGAAAATTGGTGCATCAGGGTCGCTGTTAATCGCAACAATCACCTTGGAGTCTTTCATACCTGCTAAATGCTGTATCGCCCCCGAAATGCCCACTGCGATATAGAGACGCGGTGCGACAATTTTGCCCGTCTGACCGACCTGTAAATCGTTAGTAACAAAACCCGCATCAACAGCCGCTCGTGAGGCTCCTATCGCCCCACCGAGCTTATCAGCCAAAGCTTCTACCATGGCAAAGTTTTCCTTGCTGCCGACACCTCGCCCACCAGAAACCACCACATCCGCATTGGATAATTCTGGGCGTTCACTTTGAATGTTGTCTCGGCTGATAAGCTCTGTTCCCTGACAATCTATCGTTAAGTCTAGATGCACAATTTTGACCGTGTTTGCCCCTTGAAGGGATATTGTTTCAAACGCAGTGCTTCTCACCGTCATGACTTTTCGATCATCATGGCTTCGTACTCGCGCTAACGCATTACCTGCGTATATCGGGCGCACTATCGTATCGCCACTTTCAATAGCAACCACGTCAGACATCATTCCAACCCCGAGCAGAGCCGCGATCCGAGGCATTATGTCTTTGCCAAAGCTCGACGACGAACAGAGCAAATAGCCATATTCAGAGGCACGACTCATCACCAATTGTGCGAGATTTTCACTGAGCTGGGATTGATACACTGGGCTATCTGCCACTAACAACTCGTCGATTCCTTCACAACCACTGAGTTGATTACAAATCTCATCACAAGGGTTACCCGCCACCAATACGCTGAGTTTTGCGCCGGAAGAAAATCCTTTTAATTGCATCGCAGCAGTCAACACAGATAATGTCGCCGCCGAGATCGTCTTATGATCATGCTCTGCGATAACTAAAATATTGGCTTCGCTCATCACACACTCCTTATTCAATCACTTTGGCTTCATTTCTAAGTTTGTCGACCAAATCGGCGACGGTCGCAACCATGATTCCAGCTTCACGCTTAGGAGGAGCAAAAACCTCCAGCACAGTCTGAGTCGGCGAACAGTCAACATTCAAACTTTCAACGTTGACGATCTCTAATGGTTTACGCTTCGCCTTCATGATATTGGGTAGCGATGCATAACGTGGCTCGTTGAGTCTTAAATCGGTACTTATGACAGCTGGCAGGGTTAACTTAAGCGTTTCCAGTCCACCATCCACTTCACGAGTGACCGTCAGCTCTTCATGAACAAGATCGATTTTGGATGCGAACGTCGCCTGAGGACACGCCATAAGACCGGCTAACATTTGCGCCACTTGGTTGTTGTCAGTATCAATAGACTGCTTGCCAACAATAACCAGCGGGGTCTGCTCTTTTTCTGCAAGCCGTTTGAGAATTCTTGCTACCGCGAGTGGCTGAAGCATCTTCTCACTGCTGACATGTATCGCTCTATCCGCTCCTAATGCGAGCGCACTGCGCAACTGCTCTTGGCAATCATCAGTACCGATAGAGGTGACTATCACTTCACTTACCTTACCCACTTCTTTCATTCGAATCGCTTCTTCAACGGCGATCTCGCAGAAAGGATTCATTGCCATTTTAACGTTGTCGGTTTCTACACCCGATCCGTCAGCTTTGATACGTGCCTTCGTGTACGGGTCAATTACGCGTTTAATCGCTACCAGAACTTTCATCGCAATCTCCGAAAAGCAAAGTGATAAATTGAGCTTAGTAAAGTTTACGTTTACGTCAACTGTAACTATATTTATTGCATGATGTTGAATCGCCGTGAAGGTTATGCAAGATGGAAAGAGAGAGTATGGACTTTGATGTCGTGATTGTCGGCGCTGGCCCCGCGGGACTTTCTGCCGCCTGTAGGCTGGCGCAATTAGCCTTACAACATCAACAAACGCTGTCAATTTGTGTCGTAGAAAAAGGCGCTGAAGTCGGAGCACATATACTTTCTGGTGCGGTATTTGAGACCAGAGCGCTCGACGAACTCTTCCCAGACTGGCAGGTACAAGGTGCGCCTGTGACGACTCGCGTCTCCTCGGATCAATTTATCTACTGTACCAGCAAGGCAAACCATATCTCAGTACCACATTGGTTGACCCCACTTTCTTTGCGCAATGACCACAACAACTATGTGATTAGCCTAAGCAAGCTTTGCCGCTGGCTAGCAACTCAAGCAGAGAAGCTTGGGGTTGAGATTTTTCCGGGCTTCCCTGCGAGAGAAGTTTGCTACGACGAACAAGGGAATGTAACTGGCATTATCACGTCAGATATGGGACTCAACAAACAGCGAGAGCAAAAAAGCACTTTTCAAGCGGGGATTCAACTTAACGCCAAACAAACCATCTTTGCCGAAGGCGCGAGAGGCAGCTTAGGAAAAGAACTGATTAGCCACTTTACGCTTGATAGAGAGAGTCAGCCACAACACTACGCGCTCGGTATCAAAGAGCTGTGGCGTCTAAAGGCCGATGACTCTCGTTTCAGTGCGGGCAAGGTAATTCACTCGACTGGATGGCCATTGAGCGAGTCAGATTCAAGCGGAGGCGGCTTTCTCTATCATCTCGAGGATCATTTAATCGCCGTCGGTCTTATCACTGACCTCAACTATACCAACCCCTTTCTAAGTCCATTTGATGAATTTCAACGCATCAAACACCATCCTCAGTTTGCTCAGTTCTTACAAGGAGCGGAGCGCATTGCCTATGGTGCAAGAGCCATTGCCAAAGGTGGGTTACTCTCTTTGCCCAAACAACAGTTCTGCGGTGGGCTACTGATTGGCTGTGAAGCAGGCACCCTTAACGCTGCCAAAATCAAAGGATGTCATACCGCCATGAAATCAGGCTTACTTGCCGCTGAAGCCGTGTTTGAAGCGATAGAACAGCAGCAGCAAGAAGCCAATTACGCACAACGGTTTACTGAGTCCTGGTTGTATGAGGAGTTGAACCAGAACCGTAACTTCCCTGGTACCATTCATCGTTATGGAACATTTTTTGGTGGCGCACTGACGCTCTTTGAGCAAAACATCTGGCAGCGTCTAACGGGCACAGCACTGAATTGGGATATTGGCGACCCGCAAGCTGACTATGTCACCTTATACGAACGCTCTCGTTGTCACCCTATTCATTACGATAAACCCGACGGTCAGTTAAGCTTTGATAAGCCCTCTTCTGTGTATCTCTCTGCAACCTTTCATGAAGAAGATCAGCCTTGCCATCTACTGCTGTCGGATCAACACATTCCAATAACTCATCATATGACCTTGTTCGATGAACCGAGTCAACGCTATTGCCCTGCGGGGGTCTACGAAATCGTCAATGTTGAAGGCCAGAGAAGGCTACAAATCAACGCAGCCAACTGCGTTCACTGCAAAACCTGCGACATCAAGGACCCATCGCAAAACATTACGTGGGTTCCGCCCGAAAGTGGTGGTCCAAACTACACAGAGATGTGAATCGATTCCCTCACTTCCGTGCGTTTACTAACGTTCGTGGCTGGCGAAGTCCATTGTCACTTTATCGTGGAAGATCACGATTCGATTGAGGACATTGGTTAGGTTTTGTACCTCCAGCGGCGTAAGATCGTTAACAGCCAATACATCGTTTACTCTGCGCAAATCACTGTATTCAACGATCTGGTTCATAAAACGTAGGTGCCAAATATGGTCGAAGATGTAGACCATTTCTCGATAGGTTTTTGAATCAATCTCCTGCGCATTGAGCAAACCTTGTAATCTAATACGTGTATTGCACTCTCTGATGTCGTGCTTCAAAGCGTAGAGTCGACAGAAGATCTCCATCGGCCTTAGACACTCTTTGAGATTGATCGACATACATCCCTGCTTGCTCTCTGGATCATCATTGAAGGCAGGCAAAGGCACTTTATGCGAGAGGCAGTTTTGCGCATAGATGGGTAAAAACTCCGGATGTAATACCAACAGCTGTTGAATATGTGACTGAATATCATCGACTAATGATGCATCGCCATACGTGGCCCGAATATCGAAAAAGACGTTCAACTCTAAAATGGTTTCTGGGGAGGCTTGCTCCACCCAGCGGGTAAAGTTGTCCTGCCACTCTCTCTTACTCAGACACCACTGATGATTTGATGCCATGATCAATCCATCGCAGTAGCTATATCCTGCCTGATTGAGCATCGCACAAACGCTTTCACCCAAATGGAGGAAATAACGTCGTATCGCTTTCAGATCCTCATCGTCTGGTGTCTCAAACACGATCGCATTGTCCTGATCCGAAAACAGTGTCATATCGTGACGAGCATTGCTGCCAAACGAAACAAACGAGAATGGCACTGGCGGCGGCCCGATATCTTTAATTGTCAGTTCGACAAAACGACAAATAGCGGCATCGTAGGTACAACCTATCAGGCTACGCAAATGATCGGAGCGTGTGCCTGCGGCAATCATTTCACGAATCAGGTCTGTTAGCCTGTTCAAAGATTCAACCACATGGCTATGACTGTCACTACTCTCTATATCAGTAATGATACTGTTGCTCGTTTTACGATAATCACAACTCGGGTTTACCGAGCCGAAACTCGCCCCATACACTTTACGCACAATCGGGCGGAACGAAACAACATGACCAAGTTTTTCTGATAGGAAGATGCGTGAGGTACTCAAAATGATATCGATAGTACGGCCACTCTTCGTCACGATTTGGGCATCGAACTCGGCAGGCTCACTGTGATGATTGAACAGTTGTAGCAAGTGATTTAACACACGACGATTTTGTGGGTGGTCGGAAAACAGCTCTTGCCAAATAGTGCGTGATTTGAGTTCCGTATCGGTATAACCCAATAGTTGGTGCAACCGAGTATTAGAAAATATTATCTTGCCATCAGCCTCAAGGATGTAGCCCTCATTTGACGACTCTACCAGCGCTTTATACCGGTTTTTTGCTTCGTGAAGTGCAATTTCGGCACGCTTTTTCTTCTTCTCAATCGCCTTTGACTGACCAATAACGTACAAGAGAATCACCACCAATCCGAGCGTAATGCCAACAAAAACTCGGTATAAGGTGCTCTCTAATTTATCTATCTCCTGCTCGACGTCTTGAAAATAGACGCCAGTGCCAATAATCCACTGCCACTCTTCAACGCCTTCGACGTAGGTCATCTTAGGCGCGGTGATCGACGCGTCATCCTTCCACTGCCATTGGTATTCGAGATAACCCTGCTGAGACGCTTTGACCAGTTTGACGATTTCGACAAAAATGGGGAAACCTGTACTGTTTTCACTTTCGTAGTAGTTGGTCAAGTCTTGGTTGGTTAAGTCACTCCTATAGGGGTGCATGACCATGTTGGGTTGCATATCTGTAATAAAGAAATAATCTTTATTTTCAGGCCCATAGCGCATCGCACGAATTTCCATCGCCGCCTTTTTCTGCGCTTCCTCTAGGCTGAGTATTCCACGCTGCTCTAAGCCAACATAGTTGTCGACGATACTCACCGCGGTTGACGTCAGCTCTTTTAGTATCTGACGCTTTTGGTTGAGCATCGACTCTTCCACCAAAGGTAGAATGACATAGATAATCGCCGTGACAAACAGCGTAATCGCAACCACGGTAGGAACAACGATCCTTAGACTAAAGTTACTCAGCGTCGATTGATGTTCGCTCTGATGTGTACTCAAACCCACAAAGTAGTCGGCAAGCTCAGTTTCGTCCAATACCTCCGACAGATCTTGGTCATGACTTGTGTCGTGATATTTTGCGGTAAACGAGTCGTTGGTAAAATCTGCGCGAGTTGGCAAATAGCCATGGTAATCGTCGCGAATATGCGTTTCTAACACGTTTTTAATCTGTTGAAGGGTATATCTGTCGCCAAACTCAGTAATTGCCTCTGTCAGCGCTTCTTTGCAGTGACGAAATCGTCTATGTGAATAAGGATCGAATTCTACCCCATCCGCCATGGTGTCACTGTGCTCTTCGCCATTGTAGTCAAAGAAGCCATCAATCCAACGATGAATCTCTTCGGCTCTGACACCGTGCAGCTTCTCTGTACGGTCAGCATGTTCAGATATTTTCATTTGGTTTCAATTAACCCAATTTCATATTAATAAATTGTTAAAAAGTGCGGCCTGCGTTGCATTTTTAATAACATCCAATTTCCCAGCTTATGACTTCGCCCACTTAATTAACCCAAATCAATATTTGTCCCATACCCCTTTCTTAGTATGGCTGCCATGTTTGATTGAATTTTTGACAAGCTATCTCACTCGCTAACTTGTCTTCATTAACGAAGTAAAACCATGTTTCCCTCTTTATCCAACATAAAGGTGCTTGGTAGCGTCTGGGATGTCGTCTCGTATTGATCGAAGGTCAGTATACCAAGTGAAAGCGGAACTCCAATTGACATGGTTCAACTTCGATACATAACAAAGGAAGACTGAATGTCTAACACAAATAAAACCTTTTACAGGGATATGCGTCGTAAGGCGCAGGAATTTGAAAGCCGAGAAGAATTTCTAAACCATGATTTGACTATCATGAGCTTTCGTCGCTGGGGTATCCATTTACCTTCTCGCGACTACAGCATCGAGATAGAAGACTGGGTACCTGCACTCGCAGCGACGATAGGTAAAGTGGTAATGGTTACAGCGATGGTTGCCGCTTTTGCCGCTCAGTTTGGATTGTCACCTGAGTTCGTCGCGGAAAACGTACGCTATGAACTGCTCATCGCAGGCGCTCTGTTTGTTATCCTTTTTTCCGCCATTCTTAACCCCAATGCTAACTTAGCCGGTACTCATGGCCCAATGATACCGCTCATTCCGCTTATTGCTGCGGCTGGAGGACACCCTCTTGCACTCGGTCTCATGGTATGTGCATTTGGTTTGATTCTTGCCTTTACCAAAGGCGGTTCAAAGCTGATGACGCTAACCGGTGTCGGTGTCCGAGGTGGGCTATTGATCTATCTTGGTGCCGTCGGCTTGATCGGTCAGATCAATAAAACGGAAGCATGGGCTGCAAGTACTGACCAAGGCTATATTTCATTTGCTGTGATTGGTGTAACGGTGATGGTCTACGCCTACCTCGCTAAAATCAACAAACGTTGGCTAGCCATTCCACTCTGTTCTGCTTTAGCGGGCATCGTCGCTTATGTTATGGGTGCTGAGTTTGCTTTTACTACCGAACCAGGATTACCACATTTCAGCCCATTCTACTGGTGGGGTGAGAATACGGGTTGGCAATTGGGTTGGCCGAACTTAGAGCATTTTATTGCCGTCACACCATTTGCACTTTTAGCGGTTGCAATGTGGTCACCAGACTACCTTGGCCACCGCGTATTCCAAGAACTTAACTACCCGAAAGAAGCAAAAGGCGTGCTGATGGACGTCGATGACACTATGGTCGGTGCATCTATCCGTCAAGGTGTCGGTGCTCTATTGGGTGGTGGTAACCTTGCCTCTTCTTGGGGTACGTATATGATCCCAGCCGCCATTGCAAAGCGTCCAATTCCTGGAGGGGCGCTACTTACCGGCTTAATGTGTATTGCCGCATCCATCATTGGTTATCCGATGGATCTAGCGATGTGGGAACCCGTGTTGCGCGTTGCTCTGATCGTTGGTGTGTTTCTACCACTTCTCGAAGCAGGTATGCAGATGATCCACAAACATAAAGATTCATTAAGTGCTGGTATTTGTATCTTCGCTTGTGCCTTTGTTAACCCAGTGTTTGGTTGGGCAACCACAATGCTGCTGGATAACATGGGGCTGATTGGTGACCATGAACGTGCCAAGACTCTATCGGCAAAAGACAAGTACTTGATCCCTGGCGCAGCCTTCATCGTCTGTGTCGGCTCTCTTGCTTTCGTTGGTCAGTTACCAGGAATTCCTGCGCTGATCGGCCACTAATCATCGTCATAAGGCATAGATGGGCGCCCGTCTATGCCTTTTCTGCAATCTCAATCAGTTCCTCGTTACGTGACTGTTTCTTCTTCCTCAATTTGAGCGCTTATCGTACCGAGTTGCACAACGATTAAGCACTAACGCCTCAAACCCATAACTCAACAAACCATCCAAGCCACGCATCATCGATTTAAATCATTATCCACACACGTCAGAAACAAAAATTCAACACTTTTGGAAAATATTCAAATTAAGTTGAAAAAGAGATTCCAATCACACTTCATTCGGTTATAATTCGCGCCCATTATGCCTTGTGTTGATAAACGCAAACTTAATTTGAACAAATCGTCTGTTAACCGATCCTCATTTTGAGGACAACTGAGAAGAAAAATGAGCAAGATTGATAAAGCTATGCGCATCCTGCTAGCGGGATTCTGTATCAACCTTTGTCTTGGCATCCTGTATGCTTGGAGTGTATTCAACAAAGCACTAGTCACTGAGTCTGGTTGGACCGCGGCTGAAGCATCAGCACCATACGCGACAGCAACCATCACTTTCTCTATCTGTCTTCTTGTTGCTGGCATCTTGCAAGACCGTATGGGTCCACGTCTTATTCTAATCCTTGGTACTGTGCTAACAGGCCTAGGTATGATCGCGTCTGGCTTTGTCGACTCGCCGCTGATGCTAAACATCACTTTCGGTGTTATTACTGGTGCTGGTATCGGCTTTGGTTATGCTTGTCTGTCTCCTTCTGCGATGAAGTGGTTCCACGCGTCGAAGAAAGGTATGGTTAACGGCATCATTGCAGCAGGTTTTGGTCTAGCGGCAATTTACCTTGCTCCAGTAACCTCTGCACTCATTAACAGCATGGGCATCCAAACCAGCTTTATGGTTTTGGGCGTTGGTATTCTTGCTATCGCAGTACCTCTTGCAGCAACAATCAACAACCCACCTGCGGGCTACACGCCAACAGAACCAAAAGTAAAACAAGGTCAAGCACCTAAAGCCGTTAAGAAATCTGATGACCTAACTTGGAAAGCAATGCTGAAAACACCACAGTTTTACTCACTGTGGATCATGTATGCATTTGCTGCGTCAGTAGGCCTAATGATCATCGGTAACATTACAACGATTGCAAGTGTTCAGGCTAACCTACCAAATGCGGTATACCTTGCCTCTATCCTAGCGATATTTAACTCTGGCGGTCGTGTTGCTGCTGGTATGCTGGCTGACAAAATTGGTGGCGTACGTACTCTGCTTCTTGCTTTCGTACTACAAGGCATCAATATGGTTTTGTTCGCAACGTTCAAAACAGAATTTACACTGATCATTGGTACGGCAATCGCGGCAATTGGTTACGGTACGCTGCTAGCTGTATTCCCTACGCTTACCGCTGAGTTCTACGGTCTGAAAAACTACGGCACTAACTATGGCGTACTTTACACAGCATGGGGTATTGGTGGTGCAATCGGTGCAGCAGTCGTCGGTTTCTCAATGACTAACGGCACAGGCTACACGCTAGCTTACACTATCTCAGCAGCAATGATGGCCGTTTGTATTATGCTTTCATTCATCACTAAGCCACTCTCAGAAGCGAAGATCGCTGAGCTAAAACACGCTTAAATGATTGAATTGCAGATAGAAAGGCTTAACCTTAGGGTTAAGCCTTTTTTGTATGTATTGATCATGTCTGAGATTGTTGAACTCGCACCCGACTATTATCTACGTAACCGTTATTTAACTCAAAGTCTCCTCTGTTACCTGCTAACATCGATATTGTTTCAATTAATTGGCGATGTTGAACCATGTTTTATTTGCTAAGTTGATGGGCTTCTGCTGCAATTAAGCCAATATTGAACAAGCACAATTATCCAGATGAATTTACGTACATTTTTCATGTTTGCTGTTGCTTTAAGCTTCGCGGGCTGTGCGACATACGCCGGACTTAATTATGACCAACTATTTGGACAGGCGAGTGTTCAAGAGCGTCGTAGCGATTTAAACAGTGTTGAAAGTGATTTCTTCTTATCTGAAGTCAAACCGATCATTGATAACCGCTGCGTGGTTTGTCATGCCTGTTATGACGCACCCTGCCAACTGAAACTCTCTTCAGTTGATGGTATCGACAGGGGCTCAAGTAAAGAACTAATTTATCAAGGTACTCGCCTTACCGCCGCAACGCCTCATCGTCTTTTCGAAGATGCGCAAACCACACAACAGTGGCGAGAGTTTGGTTTTCATCCGGTGCTTAATGAGCGTGTGCAAAACCCGACCGCAAACCTAGAAGCGGGCTTAATTGCGCGCATGCTCGCTCAAAAAGAGGCACATCCCCTGCCAGATCAGAAACAACTGGAGGGTTTCGACTTTGCAATCGACCGCAGTCAGGTCTGCCCTACCATTGAAGAATACGATCAGTACCTAACAGACTATCCGACTTGGGGCATGCCTTATGGTATGCCAAACCTCAGTTCACATGAGTACGCGACGTTAACCAGTTGGTTGCAAAATGGCGCGATCATGAATAAATCGATACCACTGACTGACCAGCAAGCTCAATTAGTGAATGAATACGAGACATTGCTCAACAAGAGCCCACGTAAGGTCCAACTGACTGCTCGTTACATCTATGAGCACCTGTTTTTGTCGCATCTCTATTTTTCTGACCTCAATGAAGAAACACCACGTTTCTTCACCTTGGTTCGCTCATCGACACCACCGGGCCAGCCCGTCCAACGAATTGCTACGCGTCGTCCTTACGATGATCCTGGCGTTCAACGAGTGTATTACCGTCTAATTCCTGAGCAAGGCACCATCGTTGATAAAACCCACATGCCATTCGCCTTGAACGAACAACGGATGAGAGATTGGAAAGAGTGGTTCATCGACGCCAACTACAAGGTTACTCAACTACCAAGTTACGATGTAGAAGTTGCTGCGAACCCTATGAGCGCATTTGTCGATCTGCCAGTGAAAGCACGTTTTAAATTTATGCTCGATAATTCCCAAAACACCATCAATGCCTTTATTAAAGGGCCAGTGTGTCGTGGACAACTCGCGCTCAACGTTATCAATGACAGATTTTGGGTGTTCTTCCTTGACCCAGACAAAGCCGATCTGCCGGAAGTGAATGAATTTTACCGCTCTCAAGCAGACAACTTAAAACTGCCCGGAGAGTTAGAAAGTAATACTTTGCCCGTGACCAACTGGGTCTCCTATTCACGTCAGCAAGCGCGTTACCTTGAGGCTAAGTCTGAGTTTATCAACCAATGGTTTGAAGGCGGTAAATACCTAACTACCGACATTATCTGGACGGGGAACGGCACTAACCCTAATGCAGCACTCACAGTATTCCGCCATTTTGATAGCGCATCCGTGGTTCAAGGTATGGTTGGTGAACCACCAAAAACAGCATGGATACTGGATTATTCCCTGCTCGAACGTATTCACTATCTGTTGGTCGCTGGGTTTGACGTATATGGCAACTTTGGCCACCAATTGATGACACGTATGTTTATGGATTTCTTGCGCCTTGAAGGGGAAAGTAACTTTATCGCACTCTTACCAAAAGCGATGCGTCACCAAGAACACTCAAGCTGGTACCAAGACCAAAGCACCCAACTTAGTGACTTCTTACAGCGTAATGTTAAACCGTTCGATCAACCAACTCAGGTTCCATACCACACGGATGATCCCAAAGCAGAGCTTTATGACATTCTTCGCACTCAGCTCTCCCCTGTGCTCAGTAATCGTTACGATATAGAGCAAACCGGTTTTAGCGCTAAGAATGAAGCACTACTGAAAAGCATCAATGATATCAAAGGAGCAGGGTTACTCGTTATACCGCAAATTGTAATGATGATGATTGAATCCAATCACGGAGAAGAACAACTCTTCACTCTGCTCCATAACAATGCGCATACGAATATTTCCAGTCTGTTTGATGAAGAGAGTAATCGTGATCCAGCAAATGATGACTTAACTTTGGTGCGTGGAGTGATCGGTAGCTATCCCGCTGCGTATCTATCCCTTAAAGAAGAACAAATCCCCCAACTGGTGCAAATGTTGAAAAATATCCGCACCGAAGAGGAGTATGTTAAGTTGTTGGATACGTTCGCAATTCGACGCAGCTCGACCCAGTTTTGGCCTTTTAGCGACCGGGTTCATGCTTGGTATAAGGAAAATCAGCCTATCGAATTTGGTCTTCTTGACTACAATAGATTTGAGAATAGGTAGAACCGTTCAACTGCGCAGACAACGCATACGGAGGTAACTATGGGTATTAACGATAGCATCAGAGCCTTGGAGCAACAGATTTATGTCGCCTGTTCCGAAGGAGACTACGACACCGTCAAAATGCTAGAGCATCAATTGGACAGCCTGAGAAACAAGGCAGAACATCCGTTTGATGACGATCCATACGCTCCAGAAGGGAAGCTTTTTCCTGAAGATGACTGGTACTAAACGAGATAAACGCCTCACAAATCGTGAGGCGTTTTTTTATCGACTCTTATACGCGTCCTTATCGATATTGTGTTTTTTCATTCTCAGGTAAAGCTTTTTGCGCGGGACTTGCAGATACGCAGCTGACTCACTGATTCGACCCGAGTGCAGAAACAACGCATCTTCGATAACTCGTTTTTCAAAATCATCAACCAATTCGTCCAAAGGCAATTGGGCTTCGGCAGAAGTATTGTGACTATCCTTGCCAGCCAGTTTAATTATTCCAACCGAGTAGAGCTCAGCCACATTTCGCAGCTCTCTAACGTTTCCCGGCCATTCATGTGCTAGCAGTAGATCCATATATTTTGCTTCTACTTCGGGTAAGTGTTTTGCCAATTTCCGGCAACTGGACTTAAGGTAATGGTGGAACAACACTTCGATGTCATCCGGGCGCTTTCTTAGTGGTGGGACTTCAATCTCCACTTGATTGAGAACGTAATAAAGCTCTGCCACTAGTTTATTCGCCACGACAAGTTGTTGAGGGTTTTGCTCAAATATCGCGATGACACGTCCGTGCTGACCCTTTCTCTCTTTATCAATCATATGTTGTGCAAACACGCGTTGGCACTGCTCTGAAAATCGTTCAGGACTATCAACGATTAAGGTTCCAGAAACAAACGAATAGAGCTTGGCACTCAATTCCTCACAGGCCATAGCATCGTTTGCCGATAACAATTCGAGTTCACCACCCGATTGCGACATATCATGTATCAGGTTCGCGACTAAGTGTCTGCCGACACCCATCTCGCCATAGACCACCACATGATTACGTAACCTAGAAAACTGAGAGACACTGTAGCGGATATGATTCAACTGCGCAGACTTGCCCAACAAAGATCGTTTGATGGTCGATTCCATCTCTCTCTTTTGGTCGATATAGACTTTTCGTTGCTTGAGATGCTGACGTACCGTTTCGACGAGTTTGGCAGGGTCGATCGGCTTTTCAACAAACTCACACGCCCCTTCTTTAACTGCTTCGACAGCCATTGGGATATCACCATGTCCAGTGACAACAATAACGGGTAGCCACTTATCAAACTGCTTAATCTGGCTTAACAACTCGAGCCCATGCATCTGTGGCATATACATATCGAGTAACACAACGCCCAACCAATCAGGTGATAAATAACCCATCGCTTGAGTAGGGTCTGCGACGGTTTTTGCTGCAATGCCTGCAATGCTCATCAAGTGCTGGTAAGCGTCGAGTACATCCTGATCATCATCGACCAACAGTAAAGAATAGTTAAACTCTTGCATGTGATAACTCCAAAGCAACCAAGGCCCCCTTATCTAAACGGGATGCCAAATAGATCCGCCCTGAATATTTCTCAACCAAAGCTCGACTAATACTGAGCCCCAAGCCTAAACCGACCTCTTTGGTGGTGGTAAACGGTGTGAAGAGCTTGTCTATAATGAAAGGCTTAAAGCCACAACCACTATCGGATATCGCTATCACATGGTGAGATGTATTCGAGAATAGCTTTTCAATTCGAATTTCTTGGCCATGCCGATTTGACTCAGCAATGGCGTCACAACCATTGACCAGTATGTTGACCATGACCTGCTCAAGGGCTAATGCATTGCCATGGACATACAGTGGTTCGGTGATCAAATTGCATATTTTCGTTGCTTGCCGCTTGGCTTTAGGGCCAACAATTGCGATGGCTTGCATGACGATATCAGTAAGCAGTAAATTGTGCGTGACTTGATCAGTGTCCGACTTTTTGGCAAAGGTTCGCAAGCTTTTTATAATTTCACTCATTCGTGCTGACAACTGAGCCACTTGCTCAATGGAACGACTAGTCGAGGTTAAATTACCAGAATCAGTAGAAAGTTTGGCACTATAGAGGTAGGTCGATATTGCATTCAGTGGCTGGTTCAGCTCGTGAGCTAAACATGTCATTGTCTGACCGACAACCGCCATTTTCGCCGCTTGGATCAACTCATCTTGGGCTTGTTTTAAGGTGAGTTCCGCCTTTTCTCGCTCAACAATCTCTTCAGACAAAAGGCGGTTTTTCTCGACCAAATCTGCCGTTCTGTCATTGACCATCTTCTGAAGTTCTATCGCCGTTAACTCTTGTTGCGTCACATCCGTGATTGTCACAATGACTTTATGTAATTGACCATGAGAGAAAAGGTGAAAATCGAAATGAAGATAACACTCTGTCTCGCCATCTAATGGCAAGGTAAGCGCATCATTTCCAGTGGTAAAAAGTGCCTGACCCGAGACAAATACTTTTGCTAATTGCTTGCGGTTTTGATTACGAAACGACTGCCACAGTAGCTTGTGCTCGACTGTCCCTTGCATCGCCAGTAGTTTTTGGGCGCTAAAATTTGCAGATTCAACATACCCTGCGAGATCACACGTCAATAGACTGGCAGATGTATTATTGATCAAACCAACCGCGTTCGTTCTTTGTAACTCTTCGACACTTGCCCCGTAGTCAATCAGCTTTTGACTTAGTTGGCCGATTTCGTCTGCACCGTCAACCACAATCCGATGACTAAAATCGCCTTTGATGATCGCATCAATACTTGAGCTCAGTGCGTTCAAACGGGCGACCACACGGCGATTTATAAAGTAGTAGGTGACAAACAAAGACAAAAGGATAGAGATGCCAAAGCACACCAATAACACAATGTTTCCATCGGAGACCAAGTTAGCCGTTCGCGCTTTCACATCAATAAAGCTTGCGTCGGCATATTTAATAATCTGACCAATTTGCTGATGAATCGCACCGAGCAACTTTTCGATCTCGCTTTTAATTTCAATGATACGTGCGTTTAGTATCACCCCTTCCGACAGCAACAACGAAAACACATCATCACTTACATACAGCACCTGCAACTCTTGCAACAATTGCTGATAGGAAATGCTGGAAGGCAGAGTTAACAAGGGTTCACTCGTGGCGATTAACTCCGCGATGTTGAATTGAATAACGGTTGAAGCATTTTTAATCTGTTCCAAGTTTTGCGCCTGCAACGACTCTGTTGTTAGCACGAAGATATTCGATTCAAGATCCAACACACTTTGTATCACCCGTAGTTGTTCGAGAGTGGCTTTATGCTTTTCTGAACTACCTCCTCGAGTCAACTGCCAGTAAAACTCTTGCCGAAATGACACCAACTCAGCATGGATATCTTGATGTAACCAGTTGATTTGCTCCGCTAGCTTGGCGACTTTACGCCTTTGCTGAACTCGATCGAACACAAAATGAGTGTATTGTTCTAATGTCTGCTCTAACTGCGCATATAAACTCAACAGTTCGTCACTGTCATTGTTCTCAAGTTTGAGTGGTTGAAAATTGGATAACTTCAGCTGAATAGAGTTAAGTAACTTATCGAGTTCATTTCTCTGGCGGTTTAATTCAATCTTGTTGGTTGATGTAGAAAGCAATTGAACTCGGGAACGAATTTCACTACTGCGACTCTCCAACAAGTAACTCGTGTTGTATTTAGGAACACTGGTGTCGAGTAGACGACTCACCTGCTGGTCGAGCCGATACCAAGTTACCCATGCTAATACACAGACGAAGGTAAGCAGCAAAGTCGTAAAGGTAAACGCCACCACCAATCTAGAACCGATCGTTTTACATATTTTCATTGGCGATCTCTACTTGCAACTCGTGAAACATCTCTTCAACTCGCTGCAGCCCCTCCTCATATAAAGTGGCGAAACGATAGCTAAACTCCACCAGCAAGGCTTGTTCTTCGCCATCTTCTAAGGTAGAGGCATCACGTTGCGAACTGATGAGGTTGGCTAACTCATTCACTTCTTGCTCCGTGACTGGAATGGTAAAAAGCTGGTTTAGTAGCTGATGAGCAACCTCAAGCCTTGCGGCATCATTACTATGGATTTGCACATATTGAGATAGACCTAACCAGATATCTTGTAATTCTGGTAAGCGTTTGGTGATTGCTTCATCAAAAAGAATATTGAGCAACTTCTCGCGCTTCATCACCTTCTTGAAGTCGAGCGGAGGGTTAGTGCCAAGATAGAGAGCAGGGTCGTAGATGGATCGTTTGGTTAAACTCGATTGAAGGATTCGCTGCTGTACATCATCTGACAATGCCAGTTCAACAAATCGAATCGCTTCAGCGGTCTTCGTCGCGTTTTTGGCAATCCCGATATAAGTAGGCATCAACGTAAAGTCAGGGTCATAGGTGAATCCTACATAGGCGAACTGCCTCTGTTGCGATATAGCATTGCTGTCTATGGTCGGTCCAATACCAAACTGCCCTTTCGAGACATAGTCACTTACGCCAAAACTGCGTGATGAAATAGTCCCTAAATTGGCGCCTATGTTTAGTATTGTCGCCCAGCCTTGCTGCCAACCATGGCGGGCAAGTATGCTCTCCAGCATCAACTGTGTGGTGGCTGAGCGACTCGGTGTACTCATGGTAATATGCCCAAAATAAGCAAAGGACGAGAGATCTGAAAATCGAGTGGGGATTGGCAATTTATTCGCCGCTAGATACTCTCGGTTCCATACAATTCCCGCTCCAGAGTAGCCAATACTGAGCACTTTGTTTTTAATCGGAAATAAAAATGGCTCTAGCCACTGTGGAGGGTTTTGCTCCAGCGCTATCGATGCGAGTTGATCCCTTTTATCGAGTTCCTTGAACAGGAATGGTGATGAGCTCAAAACAACATCAACACCTTGTATATAGCTCCTGTTAAGCAACTGCATTGCAGACTGGCTACGGCGATGAATAAGCTCAATATCCGCGTCTGGATTCTGTTGTTTGTATTTCGCAATTAACTCGTTCACCGGCTCACTTGAGAAGGTCGTTAAAATCGAAAACTGTTCCTTACCCGCGAGCACGATCGAACTGAATCCGATCAGAGCGATGACCAATATCGCCATTTCTATTGAACAAAACCGCCAGCCCTTCATGTTATCCCTCTCGATTTATGTGCTGAATGTCTAATTTCCTTCACAAAACCATCATTTTCGCCGTCACTCTGTGAGTCACCGATAACACATTTCCGCGTCTGATCTAGGTATATTCACTCACTAATTAAACGAATTTCACTGACTAGAGTGACATTTTTATCCCAGCCAAATGTATTAATTGAGTCACTTTTAGCTCAAATTCGCCATTTTGCGTTTTGTTCACTTATCTCCCATCATCCTCAAAACAGACGATCACTTGCTCATTTTGCATACCAAGTACGCTATCGTCGCGAAACGCTCCTCGGGCGATTTTAAGAGGGAAGGAAGATGAAAAAGACTAAAATCATTGCAACGCTCGGACCCGAGATGCAGGATCAAAACCAGATTGAAGAGATGTTGTGTGCCGGTGTTGATGTCGTCAGGCTTGACTACCCTCAACTTCTCAAACGTCCCGCTGCCAAAATCATGTACCGAGTTGGGCGCTGAGCGATAACGTCAAATTACTCGAAAAGGTAGGCACTACGAATATAAGCCGCTTAGTGCAAATTGCGCCAACTTAATTTACCACTTGATGGCGTTTGTGCACCGCCGTCCTTTACCCATGTTGCTCGTCACTTTTTGTGGGACTGGCCTGTCAGAAGACAGGCCTTTTTTTTAGTTAGCACGGAGGCACACATTTATTCATCACTCAATATCAGTTAAAATATGCAAAATCTAAAAATGCTGCTTTCTACGTTATATTTATCGAAACCTTGTAACAAGTAGCCACATCCCGACTTAAACTAGGTCCACATAGAGGATTTTATGCTACCTGACATCGAAATCTGCCGCACTACTCCGTTACTTCCTATAAGCAAAGTTGCACTGCGAGCTGGACTGAAAGCCGATGAGTACCAAAGCCAAGGTGAACATAAGGCAAAAGTCAGTTTATCTAGCCTAAAACGCCTTGTATCTAAGAAGACGGGTAAGCTGATTGTCGTCACCGCTATCACCCCAACGCCACTTGGCGAAGGTAAGACTGTCACGACCATAGGACTTGCCCAAGGCTTGGCTCAACTTAATCATTCAGCAATGGCGTGTATCAGGCAGCCTTCTATGGGGCCTGTTTTTGGCGTCAAGGGCGGAGCTGCGGGAGGCGGCTATTCGCAAGTTGCTCCCATGGAAGAGTTGAATCTCCACCTCACAGGAGATATTCACGCGGTCACGGCGGCGCATAACTTAGCCGCTGCTGCCATCGATGCTCGCATTTATCATGAGCAAAGACTGGGATACGAAGATTTCGAACAACGCAGTGGTTTGAAAGCACTAAAAATCGATCCTCAAAATGTGGTTTGGAAAAGGGTCATGGATCACAACGACCGAGCGTTACGCATGGTAACTGTGGGTCAAAATGAAGCTGGGAAAAACATTAATGGATTTGAGCGCTGCGATGGATTTGATATTTCAGCAGCCTCAGAGTTAATGGCCATTCTCGCCTTAGCCAGTGATTTAAAAGATCTTCGTTCACGTATTGGTCGAATCGTCGTCGCCTATGATTTGTCTAGTCAACCGGTGACGACAGAAGATCTACAAGTAGCGGGCGCAATGGCAGTGAGCATGAAAGAAGCCATCGAACCCACCTTGATGCAAACTCTAGAGGGGGTCCCGACTCTCATTCATGCAGGGCCATTTGCTAACATCGCCCACGGTAACTCGTCAATCATTGCGGATAATATCGCTACAAAGCTGGCACAATTTACGGTCACTGAAGGCGGTTTTGGCTCGGATATGGGCTTTGAAAAAGCCTGTAACATTAAAGCGCAGGTTGCCAACAAATCTCCTGATTGCGCAGTTATCGTCACGACGCTTCGCGGCCTTAAAGCTAACTCAGGTCAGTATGATCTAAAACCAGGCCAAGCGATTCCACAGAGCCTTTACAGTGACGATCAAGACGCGCTCCTTGCTGGTTTCGAAAACTTGAAATGGCATATTAATAATGTCAATAAATACGGTATTCCGGCTGTGGTTGCCATTAATCGCTTTCCTCAGGATAGTGACTCCGAATTGCTAACGCTAAAAGCCATGGTGGAAGCCTTGCCAAATGACGTACAAGTTGCCGTCAGCGAAGGTTTTAGCAAAGGTGGAGCGGGCACGCTAGAGTTAGCCCACAAAGTGATCCACCAGTGCGAGAAGCCATCCCACTTCTCTCCTTTATACCGTTTTGAACAAACCACTGAAGAGAAACTTATGGCCGTCGCCGAAGCTGGCTATGGTGCAACGAGGCTACTACTGAGTGACGTCGCCAAGCAGCAGTTGGCTCAACTCAAAGCACACGGATTCGATGACCTTGCCGTTTGTTTGGCAAAAACACCACTTTCGATCTCGACGGATTCAAGTGTTAAAGGCGCCCCCGATAATTTTGATGTCCTCATAAGGGAACTGAAACTGTGCGCAGGAGCGGGCTTTATTTATGCCCTCTGTGGCAACGTGATGACGATGCCAGGCCTTCCGGAAAAACCGGCATTTATGAATCTCGACCTTGATGAAAATGGTCACATTATTGGATTAAGCTAAACTGGCGTAGTCCCTGCCCACTTCACACTCTAAGGCTAAGATATTCAATCTTAGCCTTTTTTCTTTAATGTATTGGCCTCACTCCATGAAGTTCGCTTGAAGATCATGTACCATTAACTCATCACTCTCAAAGATTGGACGTATTCATGGAAGCAGAACTACTGGAAATTAAGAACTTCCTTTCTCAATACCCTCCATTTGATGAGCTCGAAGATGAAGTCCTCAGCTACGTCACTCAACATATCGAAATCTCTTACTATCGTGAGGATACCCCCATCATTCACTTTGGTGATGAAATCCATGATCTTTACATGGTACGCAGTGGGGTGGTTGAAATATATCGACGCAAAGGTGAGCTCTACAACCGAATTGATGAAGGCGCAGTATTCGGTCAGATGGGACTACTGACCAACAATAAGGTTCGCTTCCCAGCGAAAGCCATCAAAGACACCCTACTCTACTGTATTCCAGAAGCGGTCTTTCAGCACTTGTATGAGCAGCACGAAGCCTTTGCAGACTTTGTCGAAGTAGAAGATAACGCACGCCTGAGGCAGACCGTCTCAAACAGCAAAGAGCAAAACGATCTTACTACATCCAAGGTAAGAAACTTGCTTAACAGCAGCGCACCAACGATTCACAAGACGGAATCAATCCAGAATGCAGCGATAAAAATGGCAGAAGACAATGTCTCTTCGCTGCTAATTATTGATCCCGAAGTGGCTGAGGATGATGATGACGACAACAGCCCTTTAGTTGGTATCATTACTGATAGAGACTTATGTACCCGCGTGTTAGCTCAAGGGCTCAACCCCAACGACGACGTTGCTAGCGTAATGACGACTGAAGTCATCTCACTTGATCACAACGCCTATGTCTACGAAGCGATGCTGACGATGTTGCGATACAACGTTCATCATCTTCCTGTCCTCAAGGACAAGCAGCCCATTGGCGTCATCGAAGCAACGGATATTGTTCGTTACGAATCGCAAAATTCACTTCTGTTGGTCAGCAGTATATTCCAGCAACAATCGATTGATGAACTCTCGGTATTATCTGAGCAAGTGAAAGACAGCTTTGTTCGCCTCGTCAATGAAGATGCAAACTCTCACATGGTTGGCAGTGCGATGTCCGTAATTGGACGTAGCTTTAAACAGCGTATTATCGAACTTGCAGAGCAAGAATTAGGTGAGCCACCGATACCCTATTGCTTTGTGGCTCTAGGCTCAATGGGGCGCGATGAGCAACTGCTCGTCACTGACCAAGATAACGCGATCATCCTCGATAACACCTTCGTCAAAGAGAAGCATGACGGCTACTTTGCGCAACTGGCAAACCGTGTATGTGATGGATTGGATAAATGTGGCTACAGTTACTGTACTGGCGATATCATGGCAACGAATCCAGACTGGCGTATGACTCGAACCGAATGGGAAGAGTGCTTTGCGGATTGGATAGATGATCCCAACCCTAAAGCGTTACTCAACGCTTCGATTTTCTTTGACCTTGATGGTGTATATGGACGTCTAAAATGGGCGGAACAGCTCAGCGGTTTTATTGTACGTAGAGCACGTAGAAACAATCGTTTCCTTGCCTGTTTAGCCCGCAATGCAATGAATCGAACTCCTCCGCTGGGCTTCTTTAAGAGTTTTGTGATGGAAAAAGATGGCCAACACAAAAATTCAATCAACCTTAAACGACGTGGCACCGCGCCGTTAGCGGATCTTATTCGCGTCCACGCCCTCGCCGTCGGCTCGCGGTCAAAGAATTCGTTTGAACGTCTGGATGACATCCATGAGGCGGGTATTTTACCTAAAGGCAAAGCGAGAGACCTCCGTGATGCACTTGAGTTTATCTCCATCGTTCGTATTCGCCATCAAGCGCTGGACGTCGAAAATGAAATCGAGCCAGACAACAACATTGAACCAGAAAACTTATCGGATTTTGAGCGCCGTAACCTCAAGGACGCATTCCAAATTCTAAGCAATGCTCAGAACTTCCTTAAGTTCCGTTATCAAGCCAGTAATAACTTTAAGTGAGGTGACGATGCTTAACAAAATCATATCTCCCCCTTCGATCGACTGGCCGGCAAAGTTTGCCCAAAAATTGCGCACGACAACAACCGCTGCTTTACAACAGTACTATACGGCTGGAGTTCCATTGCCCAATACACCATTGGAAGAAATTACATTTCTGGCGATGGACTTTGAAACCACAGGCTTAAACTCCGACCAAGATGACATTATTACCATCGGAACCGTTCCCTTTAACTTGAATCGCATTTTTATAAATCAAGCCAAGCATTGGACGGTTAAACCTCGTAAGCAGTTAGCGCAAGAATCGGTCGTCATCCATGGAATCACCCACTCTGACGTTCTTGATGCACCTGATCTATCTGTCGTCTATGACCAGATCTTGGCACAGATGGAAGGGAAAATAGTGGTGGTTCACTACCAGCGTATTGAACGTGAGTTTTTCGATAAAGCTCTGATGGCTCGAATTAACGAAGGAATAGAATTTCCCGCGGTAGATACCATGCAGATTGAAACCCTCCTACAGAAAAAGCTTACTGGTGGGATAGTCAACAAACTCAAGGGTCGCAAACCAGCGTCAGTCAGGCTCGGAGCGAGTCGAACCCGCTATGGCTTGCCTCAATACACACCCCATCATGCCCTTACCGATGCCGTTGCAACAGCGGAGTTGCTACAAGCACAGATTGCCCATCACTATCAGTCAGATATGCCGATCAACCAGTTGTGGATTTGATCATCTACGGGTCGTTACAATCACAAAGCGGCCCAAATCAAGGACCGTTCGTATAAGTAAAACTCGCTACCCTGTTTTCGTTCCAAACACGTTAAGTGGTAGGAGTTAGCTTCACTTAGTGGCTTTTACGGTAACTAGAAAAGCTCTAGAGACGTTTCATCTAAGAACATGTTTGGCGTAATGTCATTAACAAACTCTGCCACTTGCTTATCTAATTCAGCTTGTTCTTCTTTAGTGATGAGAGTTTTAAACACAGGGCGACCTTCTTCATCTGCTAACGGGTATCCATATTCGTCAAGCAGCATCTCCCCATAGAGGAATATCATTATAATGAATCAACACCGACAATAACTTAGCCAATGTTTCCGCTGGCATATTGGTGATCCACTTCTGATTTTCTTGTTGGTGCTCTTCTGAAAGCAAAAAGTTAGCAACAAAGTAGGCACTTTCTTGGTCGGTTGCTAGACCGAGTCACTTACCTGTTTGAGGATCTAACGGGGTACTACGATACTCTTCACCAGCTAAAATATCGTAGTGAATCACGGTATCGCTATTAAACTGAGAAAAATCAAAGTAGACACTTTCTGCATTAAACTCCTGTTTTTTGGATATCTTTTCACCATTAACGGAATAATGGCAACCTAGCCCACCCGACCAGGTCTTGTCTTTCCATTGATGTAAAAAAGCGTCACAATTTTTCGCTTTAATTGCAGAATTTAAATCTATTTGTCTACCTTTGTAATTTGTTCCTGATTGGTGAATACGTAGTTGGGCAAAACCTACAGTATCAAATGCGTTATAGGCTTCGACCTTGATATATTCCAACTCGACTAGGCAATTTTGAGTATTTGTAAAAGTAAAGTAAGGCACTTTGTACTCGTATTGGTTATCACCTTCAGCATAATCCTGTGTAAAATAACGAATAAACGTGCCGCCGCGATAAGCTTTTCGGCCAAACATATCATAAGAGTAAGATTCACAATCTTCACCACTCGCTGCATAGCTAGCCCATACTTTTACGGTTGCATCGGTTGGTTTTAAGCCCGTAACCAGAATAGACTCTTGCTCGGTAGTGTTCAGTATCGAGTACAACCCAGAAAGTGCGCTCACTGAAACCAGAACCAATGCGACACTCCTCTCTCTGAATTGTCGCTTAGTTAACCGAGTCACTTGCCAGTCTCTGGATCTAACGGGGTACTACGATACTCTTTACCAGCTAAAATATCGTAGTGAATCACCGTATCGCTACTGAACTGAGAGAAATCAAAGTAGACAGTTTCTGCGTTAAACTCTTGGTCTTTTGATTTCTTTTCACCATTAACGTAATAAAAGCAACCAAACCCATTCGTCCATCTATTATATTTTGCAGAATAAAAGGGCTCGCATTTTTTAGCTTCGATTGTAGAATCTAAGCCTATCGGTTTGTTGTAATATTTTGTGCCTGATTGGTGAATACGTAGTTGGGCAAAACCTACAGTATCAAATGCGTTATAGGCTTCGACCTTGATATCTCGTAATTCGACCACGCAATTTTTACTGTTTGTGTAAGTTGAGTATGGCACGGTGAACTGATAACGGTCATCACTTACATCGTTACTCGGAGTAAAGAATGTAGTGATCTTTCCTCCTCGATGGGCTTTTTGGCCAAACATATCATAAGAGTAGGATTCACAGTCATCACCATATACCCAATAGTTTGCCCACACTTTTACAGTTGCATCGGTTGGCTTTGAACCTGCTACTCGAATCGACTCTTGCGGATTTGCATTCTGTGCTGAGTAAAGACTACAACCTATACCAACAAGAAATACAAGCAGCGTGAGGTTTATCCCCAACCTTGTTTGTTTAGTCGATAGCGTCATTTTAATTGTTCCTTAATTTCATCAGGTAAGGATTGATTAGACATCAGCAGTAAACTGAGCGGATACCGCTCAGGGTTGTTTAGAGTCGCGGTTAATTCGTGTCTGACCTGATGATGATTGTGCACTAATTGTTCGCAGATCGATATCTCTTGTCTTAAGCGGGCAAGATAAGCTTGATTAGTGGGCGAGTAGGGTTTGCCTAACGTTTCGGCTAACTCGTACTTAGCCTTCAAGTTGCGTTGTTGTAAATCGTCGATGGTATTTGAGAGGTAATTGATCGTGCCTTGATAATTGTCATACAAACTTTCTTTACTGAGTGCTTGCAGCTGAGCGAACAGGTTAGGGATATAAACCTCCATACCGTGTTCAGCGATTGAAGCATCGGTCAAACCATCCACTAATGCATAGGAATCATTTTCGGCCATCTTAGCAATATCTAGCATGGTGATTTGAGTCTGTCGTGGCGATAACAGTACCTGCTTGGGCTCATCATACGTGATCAATTGAGATAGGGAACCATGATGAAGATAGTTATCATCATCGTTATCCATGATCATTTTTTTGGCTAAATTCACACTGCTATTGAAAATGTCAGACAGTTCGAGACCTTCGGTTGGGTTTGTATTAGCCCATGTCATCGGGATTTGGGGAACGAGATCGTGATTATTAACATACCGATAATGGACAATATCGCGGTAACGCTCGACAAAACTTTGCGTTCCTGTGCGCGGCATGCCGTAAGTGTACAAACGCAATGTTGATGGCGAATAGGTATCTTGTATTAATGCGCTCATGATCAGCGCTGCTGCACCGCCTAAGCTATGTCCACAAGCATATATTTTCTTTTTGTTATGATGCTTGAGTATTGCATCATCAATTGATTTCCATAACGCCATAGCATATTGATAAAATCCGCGATGCAAATAAGTTCCCCCAAACTCAGGAGGAGCAATTTGTGCGAGATCAAAATTGGTCTTTACCATGTCCTGTACGAAGGGGGATTGAATTGTGTCGCCTAATTTATCTACCAACAGAACTTCTATCCCAGAAGCGGCTTTGACAATTTTGAGAAAATGAGTGTCTTCTACTCTATTTCTGTTCTCAAAATATGGCTCTGTGCCTCGTATGCCGATTATCGCGATATCATCATTAAACAAAATGTACCCTTCAGCGCCTACATCTTCATCAGCATAATAATTGTAGTTAAGTGCTTGGCTATATGGGATTTCTTGCACAATCCATTTTGTTGCTAGATTGCTACAATTTTTGGGGACTTTCCTAGTCTTTAATTGCGTTGTTACGGTATCAATAGAACCGTTTGTATCCCGTGATTTCCCATCATCTATGTTGAATTTATCTGTGGCATACGCCAGTTTCGACAACAAAGCAAAAGTGTAACTATTCACCAAGCTAAACCCATCGGTATCAACAATCATTGGCATATAGCTGCGCAGGGCTTTTATCTCGAGCACATGGGTGGTGTTGTGTGAGGCACGAACCCCTTTAATATCTTTACGTGCATTGGCTTTGAGTGCGCTATGGTGCTCGGTCAAAAACGTATCTTGAGGTGGGGTTGACCACAAATCACCCACGCTCACTAAGGCGTATTT
>NZ_JATABH010000014.1:0-82452 GCF_036533775.1 Vibrio sp. M260112
TCGATCCCCAAAAAGTTAAGGGCGATGCGAGAGCGAGTGAAGCGCTACATTCTGCCAGAGCGAAAAAAACGGCCCAAATCAAGGACCGTTCGTATGAATAAGACTCGCTATCCAGTTCGTTCCAAACACGTTAAGTGATAGGAGTTATCACTTCTGTGAGGCTTTTTTGTTTGCTACTTGCAAAAAAATTGTAACTTTGTATTATTCGCACCTAGTAGTGCAAATGATAATAATTAGCACTAGCAATGAACAATGATTATTAAGCTCAACAAGGATGCTTTTCAAATGAATGTAAAATCTCTATTGGCTCAATCAGTCGCAGCGTCGTTACTGATGGCAAGTGGCTCAGTATTCGCAGCAAATGTAACCAAAGAACGAGTTGTTGAGCACTATGCTGACGTTGCTCATGCTGTGTTTGCCGATTCACTGACTACAGCGAAATCGCTAAAGAAGTCGATCGAAGTCTTTCTGGCTAACCCAACGGCCGAAAAATTCCAGCAAGTAAAACAAGCTTGGCTTGAGTCTCGCGTTCCATACCAACAGTCTGAAGTTTTCCGTTTTGGTAACGCTGTTGTCGATGATTGGGAAGGTCAGCTAAATGCGTGGCCGCTGGATGAGGGTCTCATTGACTACGTATCATCTGAATACCAATACGAACTGGGTAATGAAGGCGCAAATGCCAACATCGTTGCTAATAAGCAACTAACGATCGGTGCAACAACGTTAGATGTAGCGAAAATTACACCAGAGCTGATTGCTGATCTAAACGAAGTCGGTGGTTCGGAAGCGAACGTCGCATCTGGTTACCATGCGATTGAGTTCCTTCTTTGGGGGCAAGATTTAAACGGAACTAATGCAGGAGCAGGTGCGCGTGCATACACAGATTTTGTGATCGGTGAAAACTGTACCAACGGCAACTGTGACCGTCGTGGTGACTATCTAAAAGCCGCCGCTGAGTTACTCGTTCAGGACTTAGAGTGGATGGAAAATCAGTGGTCAGCGGATGTTAAAGGCAACTACCGTGAAGAGTTGATCAACGATTCCGCAGACAAAGGGTTGCGTAAAATGTTGTTTGGTATGGGGTCACTTTCTCTTGGCGAATTGGCTGGTGAGCGTATGAAAGTTGCTCTAGAAGCCAACTCAACGGAAGATGAGCACGACTGTTTCTCGGACAATACGCACAATTCACACTACTACAATGAGCAAGGTATCTACAACGTCTACACTGGCACATACCAGCGTCAAGACGGTTCATTGTTAGCTGGTCCTAGTATTCACGAACTTGTTGCTCAGAAAGACAAACAGGCAGCCAAAGAGATTCAAAAGCAATTTGATGTCACTCGTGCACAAGTTGGTCAGTTAGTGACTTCTGCTGAAAAGAACAACCAGTTCTTTGACCAGTTGATTGCTTCTGGTAACACGCAAGGTAACGCATTGGTCAATGAAACCATCATGTCGCTAGTGACGCAGACAGCTCAAATTGAACGAGCGGCAAAAATTGTCGGTATCACGAGTTTGAATCCAGACACCGCAGATCACGAGTTTTAATCGCTCGATGACTTAAACCGAAGGGCTCATTAGAGCCCTTTTGCCGTTTTTTATTTAATGTGTTTTTGAGAATTATTCCCATTTAATTTGTGCGGTTATAGCGCCTTATGAGAGCTATCAGAATGAAGTTGTACTTGAAACCAGTTTTAACCTGTTTGCTAATGCTTAGCACTTCCATGTCATCCTTTGCTTATGATGCCACGTCGGGAGGTAAAACAACGGTCGAGAAAGAAGGCCCCAATGCTTTTTCACTGCCAGCGGGCAATTTGCCTATGTCAAAACGTCTGGACTTTAGTGTCGGAAACAGTTTTTTCCGTAACCCTTGGGTTCAGGCTCCAGCGTCTACCGATGCACGTGATGGGTTAGGGCCGCTGTTTAATACAAATGGTTGCCAAAACTGTCACATTAAAGATGGGCGAGGTCATCCGCCGGAGGCCAATGATCTTCACGCGGTCTCGATGTTGGTGCGATTAAGTATTCCGCCAATGACTGCTGAGCAGAAAAAGGCGTATATCAAAGATGGCACAATTCCTGAGCCAACTTATGGTGGTCAACTACAAGACTTTGCTCTGCAAGATCAAACGGTGGAAGGCCAAGTCAAAATTACATACCAAGAGGTTCCGGTGACTTTTGCTGACGGAACACGCGTGTCACTGCGCAAACCGAATTTATCGATTGTTGAGTTGGGTTACGGAGAGATGCACCCACAAACGCAAATGTCTGCTCGTGTTGCGCCGCCAATGATAGGTCTTGGATTGCTAGAAAGTATTCCTGCTGCAACACTAAAAGCATGGGCAGATGAGCAAGACAAGGACGGAGATGGTATCTCAGGAAAACTGAATATCGTCTGGGACGTTCGTGGCAATGATTTTGCTATCGGTCGATTTGGCTGGAAAGCGGGACAGCCGAACTTAATGCAGCAGAATGCTGCGGCTTTTAACGGCGACGTGGGCCTAACTAGCTCGCTATTTCCAAATGAGAACTGTACTGCTAAGCAGACACTTTGTCGCGAGTTACCTAACGGTGGTTCACCTGAGGTCAGTGATAACATTCTTGATTTCGTAGAGTTCTATTCACAGCACTTAGCGGTCCCAGCAAGACGTAATATCAACAAGCCGGAAGTTAAATTAGGGCAACAATTGTTTGCAAAAGTGGGTTGTGAAAGCTGTCATAAAACCAATGTAAAGACGGCAACACGCGAAGAACTGCCATCGTTGTCTAACCAAACCATTCACCCATACACTGACATGTTACTGCATGATATGGGGCCAGGGCTTGCTGACAATCGCCCAGAATATCTGGCGAATGGGCAGGAGTGGAGAACACAACCTCTATGGGGTATTGGCTATACCAAAGAAGTCAATGGCCACACTTATTTTCTGCATGACGGACGTGCACGTAACCTGATGGAAGCAGTACTGTGGCATGGCGGAGAAGCTGAAGCCGCAAAACAGAAGGTGTTGCAGTTTAATCAGACAGAACGAGATGCACTGATTGCATTTCTTAACTCGCTATAGGAATTACCGATGAACTATACCAAGCTTGTTTTAGCCTCATCATTTTCGTTGTCAGTCTTGGGTTGCCAAAGTATTGGAAATGATGCAAATCAGCCTCAACTGACTGATCACTATAGTCAGGCCGTTTATCAAGTCGAGTTTATGTCTGCGCAGAAGTTTAGAACAGAGTCCGATAAGCTCACTGACTCAATATCAAGCTATTGTGCTTCGACCACAGATATTGAAGCAGTCAAATCTCAGTGGCATCAGACTATGCTGAGTTGGATGGCGCTCCAAGGACAAGAGCGCGGCCCAGAAGCTGCTTTGGCCCAAAGCTGGAACGTACAGTTTTGGCCCGACAAAAAAAATACCACTGGGCTTAAAATGAGCGCATTGATTAAGCAGCCTAATACTTGGTCAGCGCAAGCGATTGCGCTTCAGAGTGTTACCGTTCAGGGACTAGGTTCAGTCGAATGGTTATTGTTTGATCAAGCCTCAGATTTGACGGGGAATCCTCGAACTTGTCAGACCGCGACGTCGATTGCAGAAAATCTTCAAAGTAATGCCAATAAAATTGCTGACGCATGGACGTTGAACCCATGGGTTGAGCTTAACGAGCAGCAATGGCAATCAGAGTATATTGCGCTGCTGTCTAACCAGCTCGAATACAGCATGAAAAAAATGAGCCGCCCGCTGGCGAATTTTGGTCAACCTCGCCCATATTTTTCAGAGTCTTGGCGCTCTAAAACATCGATGCAAAACCTTCGTGCCAATATAGTAGCGATAGAAAAACTCTATTTTTCCGAGGGTAATGGACTGGATGCCATACTGCGTCAGCAAGACAAATCGGATCTTGCCGATCGAGTGGCTAATCAGTTTGCAATGACCATTGAGACTTGGCCAACGGACATGAGCTTGTTCGATATGTTGCAAACCAAGCAAGGCTACCAAAACGCCTACTCTCAATACAATAAACTAGAGCAATTGCAATATCTGATTCATGAAGAAGTCGCGATTGAACTAGGCGTAATTATAGGATTTAACGCAACTGATGGTGACTGATAGTACTCGTCGTAAATTGCTAAAGGCGGCTCTATTTGCAGCGGCTTGTCCTCTTGTTGGATGTGTTTCTACCAAACCGAAAATGAAGCAACCCTCTCTGGTTGGGTGCGCAATTGCAGGTCGAGATCGTTACAGTGCAGTGGTTGCAGATTCATATGGTATGCCAATCCACTCAGTATCTCTCCCGCAAAGAGGGCACGGTGTCGCCACTTTAGCGCAACTGAATCACGCCGTGGCCTTTGGACGTCGGCCAGGGACCTACTTTCAGGTGTTTGACTTTCTGACCGGTGATGTGATCAAACTGAGAGCCGCGGACAGCAACCGTCATTATTACGGACATGGTGTTTACTCAAATGACGGGCAGTGGTTATATGCCACTGAAGGTGAGCGTGGGACCAGCCGAGGCATTATTGGTATTTATGATGTTGCTGCAGGTTACAAAAAAATCGCTGAGTTTAGCGGGTTTGGCGTCGGCCCTCATGAAGTGATCGTGATGCCAAATGATATCTTGGTTATCGGTGTCGGCGGGGTGCACACTAATGGGCGTGAGCCGCTCAACTTGGCTACAATGATGCCGAGTCTGAGTTACTTAAGTCACAATGGCGAGCTTATTGAGCAAGTGGGACTGAGCGACCACAAACTCAGTATCCGACATTTGGCCCACGATGGTTCAGACACGGTACTGTGTGGGCAGCAGTACCGAGGTGAGCCGGATGAATATCCTTCGCTGTTGGCTATGCATCAAGTGGGAGGAGAGCTTGTGCCCTTACAAGCAGAGCCTGAGCAGTGGGCTCGCTTTGATCATTACATTGCGAGTATCGCGGCAACGCAAGAGTGGATTTTAGCGACTTCTCCTCGCGGCAACTGCTACGGCATCTGGTCGAAAGAGACGCACCAGCTTGTTGAGTTGGCTCCACTGCCTGATGCCTCTGGAGTCGTCGTTGAAAGTGATCAGTTTAAAGTGAGCTCAGGTAGCGGTGGTGTGATTAGCCAGTCAGCGCCAGGCGCTAAGGAGATCGTTCAATCTGGCGTGCAGTGGGACAACCATTGGGCGAAACTGAGCGGCTAATTTCTGAAAAACTTAGACACTCCCGTCAGTCTTAAAAACAAGTCATACCGAGCGCTTTCATCTCTGCCATACTTTACCTAAACGTATGGCAGGGATGTGACAATGCGAAGATGGGCTTATTGGTTGATATTATTGTGTCTGACTCCTTCAGCGGTACTATCTGCCCCTTATTTTAATCAGATAGGATGGTTGAAGTCGGACAGTCAACTGCATCGATTGTTGCAATACCCTGCTGTGGTTGAAGATATTTACCGCAATAACAACAATCAGATGATCTGGTTCGATCTGCAACAAAGTAGCAAGTTAGAGTTTCAGCTAGAAGTCATCGATCTCGCTGGCTTTAGCGCGTTATTTTCCCGTCAGCTAAGCTATTTGCAGTTTTACCGCAAGAGTAATCGCTGGTATGAGTATGACTTACTTGCGACCGATACCTTACTGCTTTACATGAGTTATGCCGAAGTGGCGAAGACTCGTGGGCAAGACTGGTTCTTTGAACGCAAAATGACGCAACCTCTGCCTCTTCCTCCCAACAGTGCACTAATTGCTACCCACAGAGCGATTGGGCAGCAGCAACTGGGTGAGCTGATCGAAGCGTATACTCCTGACTCTTCAGGCTATCAGGATCTCGTTGACACTTACCTGCATATGGTCAAATACCAAAAAATCGATACGCCAGTGTATCGACAGTCAGGTTTGGTTAAGGTTGGAGATAAGCTGGACAATCGGGATGTACTGCTTCAACGGCTAGAAATAGTCGACGTTAACCTCTTGGATGTACGCAAGGATGTCAGTTGGTATGACCGTTCACTAGAAAACGCGGTGAAAGAGTTTCAGCGACTACATGGCTTAAAGGCAGATGGCATAATTGGCCCAGAAACCATTAAGTGGATTAACTTACCGATCGAGAAGCGGCTAGCCATTTTAGCGATTAACGCTGAGCGCATTCGTTACTGGCCAGCAGAACGTGACACGATTATCGTGGTCAATGTGCCGAGCTTCCAAATGAAATACTGGAATTCGGGACAAACGGTATTCGAATCAAAAGTTGTGGTGGGTAAAAAGGCTCGTCCAACACCATTAATGATGACGAAGTTAGATTCCTTGATTCTCAATCCTACCTGGAATGTCCCTTGGAAAATCATGGTGGAAGATATTATCCCGAAAGTGCAGCAGGATAGGGACTATCTCGTCAATCATAATATCCAGATTATTCCCAAATGGGGCTCACAAGAAGTGATAGACCCAGACGATATTGACTGGGAAAACCTCAAGCCAGAGAAGTTTCCTTATCGTATGACGCAGCTTTCAGGGCGCGCTAACGCGTTAGGCCTTTATAAATTTAATACGCCTAATCGACGAGCTATATATCTGCATGATACACCAAGTAAAAACCTGTTTGCTGAAACACAACGAGCGTTTAGCTCAGGATGTATTCGAGTTGAGAACGCTGATGTGTTTGCGGATACCTTACTGCAAACACAGGGTTTAGTGATGGATGAACAAGCTCAACAGACACCGAGACCCAATCAGTCGATCCCTCTCAAAAATCGTATACCAGTCCATATTATTTACCAAACGGCATGGTATGAGGAAGGCAATGTCCACTACAGGGAAGACATTTACCGCCTCGACAGATTTAGTTACACAAAGGGATAAACTTGCCCAAACCTTTTCCTAGGTAATCCGAAACTATTTTTATCAATAGGTTCAACAATTAAGCAAAAAGATCGTGCTCAAGTGCCACCTTGAGCACGTTTTATGCATTTGCACTTCACAACAGAGTTAGGTAGTGTCACCAGTCGACACGTTAGAGCAACAATTATTGTGAAGGTATTTGAAAGTGGCATTATCCCGACGAGATTTTATTAAACTGGCCGGAAGTGGTTTGGTAGTAGCGAGTTGTATTCCTAGTATCGCATTGGCGAAATACCCAGATCAACCTCGAACTCTTGCACTGACAAACCTCCATACACGAGAAGCGCTTGAAACATGTTACTTTGATGGTACCCGTTACGTTTCACGAGAACTTAACCGACTGAATCACCTTTGCCGCGATTTTAGACGTGACGAAGTCTATCCAATGGATAAGAAACTGTTCGATCACATTAGCTTGATTCAGAAAGCGCTAAGTGTCGACGCAGAAGTTCAGATTATCTCAGGCTACCGCTCTCCAGCGACGAATGAATCATTGCGCGGTAAGTCAAAGGGTGTGGCAAAGAAGAGCTATCATATGCTTGGTCAAGCGATAGATTTTCGTCTTGACGGTGTCAGTCTGAAGCGCGTGCGAGACGTTTCTAGAGAGCTACAACTTGGTGGCGTGGGTTACTATCCAAGTAGTAATTTTGTTCATATTGATACTGGTCCAGTTCGCTATTGGTCATAGCTTTATCACTAGGGCGTGGGTCGAGTGTTGTCAAAGCGCTTGGCAAATGTCATAGTTCAGCGAGTTAAGACGTTTATTAAGGTTTATTTATGTCACTTAAGTATCAAGTCGTTCCTGTCACTTCATTTTCTCAAAACTGCTCCATTGTTTGGTGTGACCAAACAATGGAAGGTATTGTTGTTGATCCAGGCGGCGACGTGAAACAGCTCGCGATGCTAATCAAAGAACTTGGTGTCAAAGTGGTTAACCTTGTTTTGACCCACGGTCACTTAGATCATGTTGGCGGTACAGAACCGTTGGCTGATGAGCTAGGCGGTGTAGAAATCGTTGGTCCGCATAAAGATGATAACTTTTGGCTACAAGGCCTTGAAGGCCAGAGCCAAATGTTTGGTTTCCCTTTGACTCATGCGTTTGAGCCAAATCAATGGCTTAATGACGGCGATAAAATTGTCTTTGGTCAACAGGTTATGAATGTCATTCACACTCCAGGACACACTCCTGGCCATGTTGTGCTTTACAGCGAAGAAGCGAAACTGGCTTTTGTTGGTGATGTTCTGTTCAATGGTTCTGTGGGGCGCACCGATTTCCCGAAAGGGGATTTTGATACCCTAATTAACTCGATTAAGAGCAAGCTATGGCCACTAGGTAACGATGTGCGCTTTGTCCCTGGTCATGGGCCAGAGTCAACGTTTGGTCGTGAACGCGCTTCGAATCCATTCGTTGCGGATGAAATGCCTCTTTACTAACGGCATACACAGAAAAGGTCGCTTATGCGACCTTTTTAATGGGCAGGAGATTTCCGACTAGCCATTCCATCACTCCTCAGGATCGGCAGCGGCTAAATAACGTCGAGCAAGGCCGACAAAGTCTTTGGCATCTCTATCGAGGTCATTTGCTGAGATAAAAATATCGTAATCGAAATACTCACGCTGATATCTCATTCGATTAGCTAACATCGCTTGCAATCCCTTAAATTCCTTACCACTTGAGTTTCGATAAGATTGTGAGTCTAAAACGATCTCTTCAAAACGTTCACTTTGATGATGCTGGCGAGCGCCCAGATAGAGCAGGGCGCGTTGACTGAGCAGAATTTCAGTCGCTATTCGCGGGCATATGCTCTCTAAGTAAGGGGAGTAGTTTTTAATCTTAATTCCAATCCAAGGAAGAGGCTGTTGCCATCCCTCCTGATCATAATGGCAGATACCTATCTTTTGAATGTTGTTCCACTTGAGTACCCAGCCACCTTTAAACAGGTGTTGCTGAAAGTGACTGGCTGTCAGGGTAAATTGAACGGTACTTTTTAGCACTAACAAGTAGCCGAATCCGAGCAGACAAAGAATCGCAATCACGGTTAAAACGGCTTGTTGCCATCCTGGCGCATAGAGCATAAGAAACAGGCAGCCGATTAAAAAAAGTCCGACTAACCAGCGACTCGTAATCGGTGAAATGAGGAAAGGGTGATTGGTTAAGTGTACCGTTTGCATATTCCACAACCCGTAAGTGTAATACCTCTGTTTATATACTCAGTAGTGACAAATTTGATCACTGGAGAGACTGATTAAATTGTAGTCTGATCCAAGTATATCGCGCATTTTTGTGGCATAAAACCACCCATGCTCTGTAAATGGGTGCAAAATTTTGGTATAAATCGCGCTTCAAATTTTCACCACTGCTCCGTATGCAGTGAAATGGAGAGATACTCGATGAGACTTGCTCACAAACGCAAAGTGCAGGCAAAACTGCAAAAACGCATCAAAGCGACAGTTGCAAATGTACAAGCAACAAAGAAAGCTAAGCCTGCAGTTGAGAAGAAAGTAGCTGTAAAACCAGCAGCGGAGAAAGTAGTCGTTGCTGCAACAGCAACAACTGATGTTGCGCTTACTCCAAAGCAGCAACAAGTTCTAGAAATCGTTGTTAGCAACGCAGAAGGCATCAACCCTAAAGGTATCGGTCTGGCAGCAGGTCAAGACGATGCTAAAGCAGCATCTTGGGCAACGGGTGCGCTGAAGAAACTATTAGAAGAAAATCTAGTAGTCAAAGAGCAACTAGCGGGCAACAAAGTTATTTATAAAGCAGTTTAATTGCCGCTGGAAAAATCACTGCAAGCCTAAGTGCTTTGCTGATTAATGTGTATTAGCCTCGACTTATGTCGGGGCTTTTTCATATCTAGTGGTAATTTTATCTGTCCAAGTCACACTTTTTATCAATATATTTATTTTCTATCGCGTACGACTTACTAAGTATATCCTCACAGTGCTGAGTCGATGCCTTAATTTAATACTATGTTTTTAAAGGTATTTATTTGTTTATGGACTTTTGGTTACGTATTAATACGTAATTCTTTAGTCGAATTTTACGTGTCGCTGTTAAATTTTATCAGTGTTCTCGCTGATTTTATCTTGTTAATAGATGACTCAATCTATAAGTGAAACAAAAGGTACCTAGATGGGTATGACCGTTAAACAAAGGACGTGAACATGAGTCTTATTAAACAATCTCTAAAAAGAGTATTAAAAGTGACGGCGATGGCAGCAGCTCTCGCGGTTATGTCGACTTCAGTATCCGCAGCTGAAAAAGTTTATCGCTTAAAGCTTGCTGAAACTTGGGGACCAAATTTCCCAGTGTTTGGTGACGCAACAAAGAATATGGCGGCAATGGCTGAGAAAATGTCTAATGGCCGTTTGCAAATTCGTATCGACTCAGCGAACAAACACAAAGCGCCGTTAGGTATTTTCGATATGGTTAAGTCTGGTCAATATGACATGGGTCACTCAGGCTCTTACTACTGGAAAGGCAAAGTACCTAACACTCTTTACTTCACTTCTATGCCTTTCGGTATGACACCAGCAGAGCAGTACGCGTGGTTCTACCATGGTGGTGGTATGGAACTGATGGATAAAGTCTATTCCCCTCACAACTTACTCTCGTTCCCTGGTGGTAACACTGATATTCAGATGGGCGGCTGGTTCCAGAAAGAGATCAATTCAGTCGAAGATTTGCAAGGTCTTAAAATGCGTATCCCAGGTTTTGCTGGTGAAATCTTAGCTGAATTGGGCGCAAAACCAACCAACATCGCACCTGGTGAACTGTACACGTCGCTTGAACGTCGTACGATTGATGCGTTGGAATGGGTTGGACCTTCACTAGACCTACGTATGGGCTTCCACAAAATTGCACCTTACTACTACACGGGTTGGCATGAGCCAGGTTCAGAACTTCAATTCCTAGTGAACAAACGTGTATGGGACGGATTGCCAGAAGATCTACAAGAAATCCTACGTGTGGCTATGCGTACAGCGGCTTACGATATGTACACGCAAGCAACGCACGAAAGTGGCAAAAACTGGGTTTCTATCAAGTCTGAATATCCTGATGTTCAGGTTAAAGACTTCCCACCTGAGGTAATGAATGCACTGCATGAAGCGAATGACCGTCTACTGGCTAAGCATGCTGAGTCTGACGATCTTGCGAAAGAGATTCAGAAGTCTCAAGCAGATTACCTAAAACAAGTTCGTTCGTGGACAGATATTTCACACCGTGCTTACCTGAACAGCCAAGCACAATAATAATTAGAATTGCCATGCGTGACGGTGTCACGCATAGTGCTAAGCCCAAGAAAAACCTCTAATAAACGCCATGCCAATCAGCATGGCGTACATTCAAAATTCCATGGAGTAGGGAATGAGAAGCCTAATTTATATCGAGCGAGTATTTAATCGCTTTGGTGACTTCCTCGGATGGTTATCAAGTATATTGTTCATTTTGTTATTGGCTAACGTCGTGTATGACGTAGTAATGCGCTATGCCTTTAATGATGTTTCAATTGCCTTTCAGGAAATGGAATGGCATCTATTCTCAGCGGTTTTCCTACTCGGCATTCCTTATGCCATTAAAGCGGGTGGCCATGTTCGAGTAGACCTGTTCTATGAGCGCTTGTCTCATAAAGCTCAGTCAATCATCGATATGCTTGGAACACTCTTTTTCTTACTACCATTTTGTATCCTTGTTACTTACTACGGTATCGACTTCGCCAAAGAGAGTTACGCACTGGGAGAAACATCGGGCGATCCGGGTGGCTTACCTTACCGCTGGATTATCAAGGCTATGATTCCATTGTCTTTTTTGTTCATGGCTATTAGCGGTATTGGTCTATTTCTTCATTCATTAAACAAGATCGTTAACCCGCATCTAATCTACGCAGAAAAACAGAAGTAAGGAGACAGGAAAATGGTTGGTATTGTAATGTTTTTTGTTGCCTTGTTTGCTCTGCTACTTGGCTTCCCTGTCGCGTTTACCTTTGGTGGTATCGCTCTTATCTTTGGTGTTTGGGCTGAAGGTTGGGATATGTTTGCCTTTATGCCTTACCGCGTTCAGTCGATAATGGAAAATACGGTTCTGATGGCCGTTCCGCTGTTTGTTTTTATGGGCTTGGTTCTGCAAAAAACACGTCTAGCAGAACAGTTACTTGAGTCCATGGGCAAACTGTTCGGTGGGGTACGTGGTGGTATTGCGATTTCTACCGTTTTGGTTGGTGCCTTACTTGCTGCGTCTACTGGTGTGGTGGGTGCTTCCGTGGTGGCAATGGGCTTAATCTCTCTCCCTGTTATGCTCAAGTACAATTACGACAAAGGGTTAGCGTGTGGCACCATCTGTGCGTCTGGTACTTTAGGACAAATCATTCCGCCATCTATCGTATTGATTCTATTGGGTGATGTGCTCGGTGTCCCTGTAGGCGACTTGTTTCAAGCAGCGGTTTGGCCTGGTCTCGCCCTCGTAGGTGCGTACGTGGTTTATATCTTGATTTACGCCAAGTTAAATCCAGAAGCGGCTCAACCGATTCCGAGTGATGGTGATATCAGCCGAAAAGAGGAAGTCATTAAAGCGTTGAAAGCGGTTGTTCCGCCGCTCGCTCTAATCGTTGTCGTGTTAGGTTCAATTTTTGCTGGCATCGCGACACCAACAGAGTCTGCGGCGCTAGGTGGTGCGGGTGCTATCGTACTGGCTCTACTATACCGCCAGTTCAGTTGGTCTATGGTCTACGAAGCGTCAAAAGAGACGGTGAAAGTGACGGCGATGGTATTTGCGATCTTGTTGGGTGCGACTGCATTCTCTATGGCATTTACTTACACTGGCGGTGACTATTTAGTCGAAGAGTGGATGCTGCAATTACCTGGAGAGAAGTGGGGCTTCCTCATCATTACCATGCTGGTTATTTTGATCCTCGGCTTCTTTATCGACTTCGTAGAAATCTGTTTCATTATCGTACCGATTCTTGCGCCTGTTGCAGAAATCCTTGGCATCAATATGACTTGGTTTGCGATTCTGATTGCGATGAACTTACAGACATCCTTCTTGACGCCACCCTTTGGTTTCAGTCTGTTTTATCTCAAAGGCGTTGCGCCAAAAGGAGTGACGACAAGAGATATCTATCGCGGTGTAATGCCATTCATCGGCATACAAATCGCGGTATTGATAACCCTACTTATCTTCCCACAATTTTACGGAATGTGATCATTTAATTACAGTTAGTCTACAACTCCTGTTAAAGTTAGGTTGCTTGCCCACTAGGGTAAGCAACCTATGTTGTTTTAAAGGGGAAGGGAATGCCTCTACAAGCCAAGCTGATTGTACTCAGCTTATTGCCACTACTCCTAGTTACGGCTTTGACCAGTTGGATCTCCATTCATCAAGCAAAAACATTGGGTGAGAAAGAGATCCAAATATTTGAAGATGGACTGATTCGTTCAAAAGAAACGGCACTTAAAGACAAAGTGGACTTGGCGTTTGACGCGATTTCGCACATCTACAATGATGAAGAGTTGCCAGAAGAAGCAGCGAAACAACAGGTTAAAGAAGTCTTGACTAAGCTTCGCTACGGTAAAGATAAAGACGGTTATTTCTTTGCCTACGACGAAAGCGGTACCAATCTTGTTCATCCTGTTATGCCAGACCTCGTTGGACAAAATCTATTGCATATTCGAGATAAGAATGGCGACTACCTGATTAAAGCGCTGTTGGCTGAAGCACAGAATGGTGGCGGCTTTCATCAATATTTGTGGCAAAAACCTTCAACAGGGGAAAATGTCACCAAGTTAAGCTATGCCGCATGGTTAGATAAATGGAATTGGATGGTCGGCACTGGGCTTTATATCGAAGATATCACCTATGAAGTCGCCAATCTGAAATCTGAAGTTAACCGCAATATAGAGACGACCTTTTTCTCAGTAATTGTGATTGTGGTGGTTACCGTGGGTGTCATTGTGGTGATTACCTTGGCGGTTAATCTGCATGAACACAAACTGGCTGATAGAAGCTTAAAACAGCTAGCGCACCAAACAGTGATGTTCCAAGAGGATGAGAAGAAACATTTAGCTCGGGAGTTGCATGATGGCATCAATCAGCTTCTGGTATCGAGCAAATGCCATTTGGAGTTGCTGGCAAGCAAAATTGACGATGCCGCATTGCAGCAACACCTTCAAAAGTCTCAGCAGTCGCTGACCACAGCAATTAATGAAGTTCGCCATATTTCTCACAACTTGCGTCCTAGCGCCCTTGATGATATTGGTTTGGAAGCCGCACTTAATAGTTTGTTGCTCGATTTTAAATCACACTCTGGCGTCGAAATCGAAGCGTCACTATCGACTCAACCTGGTAAGTTACAATCCGATGCTGCAACGACGTTATACCGTGTGGCTCAGGAGTCACTGACTAATATAGAAAAACATTCACATGCCAATAATGTCAGTGTGATACTGCAGCAAATGGGCAATATGTTGCAACTGATTATCCGTGATGATGGCGTTGGCTTTGATGTCGGAAGCGCCCTTAGGAAAAGCGGTATCGGGCTGAGAAATATGCGCGAAAGGGTTGAATTTATTGGCGGTGACTTCGAAGTAGAAAGTGAGCCGGGGTTCGGAACGGAAATAACTGTGTTACTGGAATTGGACGGATTAGTTTATGGATAAACCGATAAAAGTGGTGATTGTCGATGATCACCAAGTTGTTTTAGATGGATTTATCGCTCGTTTAGAAACTGAAGATGATATTGAGGTGGTTGGTTCTGCCAGCAACGGTGTGGAAGCGATAACAGTGGTCAAAGCTTTAATGCCCGACGTTGTATTGATGGACGTGAGTATGCCATTGATGAATGGGATTGATGCGACAGCTCTAATCAAAGAAGAGATGCCTGATGTAAAGGTGTTAATGCTCACAATGCATGACAATCGTGAGTACATAATGAAAGTGATGCAGGTGGGAGCTGTCGGTTATATGCTCAAGGAAATCTGTGCACGTCGTATGGTTCAAGCGATTAAAACAGTCTATCAAGGATCGACCTACTTTTGTGAATCAGTAACTCAGACCTTGTTTTCTCAACAAGTGATTCCGAGTAGTAAGAAACCCAATCCACTTAGCCGACGTGAAGAGGCGATTTTGAAGTTGGTGGCGGAAGGCAAGAGCAGTAAGGAAATTGCCTCTTTGTTGAACATTAGTTATCGAACAGTGGAAACCCATCGTCAGAATATAAAGCATAAGCTTGACCTGCATAGTACGGCGGAGCTGGCTAAGTACGCTTTTGAGAAGGGTATTGTTGCCTGATTTGTAATGAACGTAAGTATGCGCGACTGTGGCGAAGTGCAGTGTTAAGGTAAATGTCGATTTTTTCGGTAAGTTTTACCGATAAAGACTTCAACAACCTCATTCCTTGGTTAGATCAACAACGCAACGGTCACTCAATCTTAATACATGGTGTGACGGGCGATGACTTAAAAGATCACACCGATTATGCCGACTGGCTAGGCGATGCGATTGATCTGAATCTTACGATTTTTGCTCTCGACAAATAGGGCTTGTCTATTCGGTAAATAACCTGAGTTGTTCCAATGGCGCCGCTTGTGTAAAAGCGTTGACTTATTTCATCATTGGGCAGAATTGGCAATGGAGCAACTCATCGATGCGTTGTTTACGCACGGTTATTATGTATGGGACGATTTTTTAAATGAAGATGAAGTTGCACAGTTAAGGGAATGTATTCCAGCAGATTGGAAAAACGCTCGAATTGGACGTAACGAAGAAAGGGCACTAAAACGTAAGATTCGTAGCGACAAAATTCAGTGGTTACAGCCTACAATGGGATTTCCAGTCGAATGTTACCTAGCGAAAATGGAGCAGATTCGGCTTGAAGCCAATCGCTACTTCTTCTTAGGTCTTTTCGAATATGAAGCACATTTCGCGAAATACGAAAAAGGCGATTTTTATCAAAAGCACTTAGACAGTTTTAATGGTAATGAAAACCGTCGACTAACGACGGTTTTTTACATGAATGAATCTTGGAGCGAACAAGACGCTGGTGAGTTGGTGGTGTACGATCTGGATGATAATAAGCTCGCTCAGATATCACCAAAGTCAGGACGCTTGCTGGTCTTTTTCTCTGAACAGTTTCCGCATGAAGTGTTGCCTACAAACGCGGATCGTTACAGTATTGCTGGATGGTTCCGCGTTAACGGGGTGAAAGACAACTTGCTCGATATTGCCCGTTAATCCTCTAAAAACAGAAGTGACAATTGTCTGCTGTTAACCCATGAACACCTTGTCGACTCGCAAGGTGTTCTTCGCCTTGTTTCCGTCCCATCGTATACCCCTCATCGCGCCACCTTCAACAACAAGTGCTCTCATAATGTCCTCAACTCAAAACGATCGATAACCGGAGTCTAACCAGCTGTAGCACGGGAGGATAATGGATGGTCTATATCGTTGTGATAGCTTCAATCTATCAAGGTGTAGCAATACATTATGCGACTTTAAGTTGCGCCTGTTTTTTTATACAGTATTTTCTTGACGTAGTGAATTGAGTACCTATACTGTTTATAAATACAGTTGTATAGGAGGCTAGTATGTTGTCAGAAACCATCGAACGCGTTAACCGCCTACGTCAACAGGCTTTGTGTGATCCAAAATTCATTCAATCAGCCAAAGCACATGAAAAGGCGCTCAAAGCTCAAGAGCAGCAGAATAGTGCTGCGAAAAAACTCAAATCTAAAGTGAGAAGAGACAAGAGTCTCGCTGAGATCTATCATCAAACTGAGTTTGGTCAGCGCTCTGATAGCTCGACACACTAACTAAACGCCGAAGCAGCCTAACTGGCTGCTTTTTTGCGCAAAAAAATGGCCGCTTTACAGCGACCGCACAAACAGGAAGTAATGGATATAATAGGTAAGTAATGCGCATTCAGCCATTGATACCTTTATTGAGTCTAGTCCATGATCTTAGTTTGGCGAGTTGTCGTTCTATAAATTGCGTCAATTTCTGATTGGGGCATTGATTCTCCTTCTGAATTTCAATGGTTCCAATACTGGATTTACTATATTTTTCAGGCTATATATCTGCAGTGTAGTTATGAATCCGACGATTATTGTTGTTAAGTTGCATTTATTTGGACTAATTCACTACTATTGATTCCAACCATTGATCGATGACAATGAAAGGTGAGATTTGTTTGCTATGTATGCGATATGCCTCACATCAGGTCTGCCTATTCAAAGTTAATCGTCGTAAAATCCCTTCCTTCTGATTGCGTCCCGTGGAAACAACATGGATAACAAACTTGGCTTGAGCTCCCTGACCGCCATCGTCATCGGTTCGATGATTGGAGCTGGTGTGTTTAGCTTGCCACAAAATATGGCTTCGGTAGCTAGCCCTGCTGCTGTAATGATTGGCTGGACAATCACTGGCGTGGGTATGATCTTTCTTGCGCTCTCTTTCCAAACGCTTGCCTCACATCGACCAAATGTCGACAGCGGTGTTTTTGGCTACGCAAAAGCGGGATTTGGGGATTTTGTTGGTTTTTGCTCAGCATGGGGCTACTGGCTAAGCGCAATGTTGGCCAACGTCTCTTATCTGGTTATCGTATTCAGCACTCTGGGGATGCTATTTGATACTCCGGATAACGTTATTTTTGGTCAAGGCAACACGGTAATTTCGATTATTGGTGCATCTTGCTTGCTGTGGATGGTGCATGCGCTGGTGTTGCGCGGCGTCCAAACTGCCGCATTGATTAATATGGTGACAACGTACGCAAAACTGGTCCCGCTGATGGCGTTTATTGTCTGTGCGATGCTTGCCTTTAGTTGGAACACTTTCACTCTTGATTTTACCGGCGTTCATTTTGGTGAGGAGCACAGTCTGTGGTCGCAAGTGAAGAGTACGATGCTAGTGACGGTGTGGGTGTTTATCGGCATTGAAGGCGCTGTTGTCGTCTCAGGTAGAGCTCGAAACAGAAAGGATATCGGGCGAGCGACGATTCTAGGGCTGCTTACCGCGTTAGCAATCTATGTATTCGTCACCTTACTTTCAATGGGTGTGGTAAAGCCGGTTGAACTGGCTCAATATCAAAACCCATCTATGGCGCGAGTATTGACGGTCATTTTAGGTCCATGGGGACAATACATCATCAGTATTGGGTTACTGATCTCCGTGTGTGGCGCATTTCTTAGCTGGACAGTTCTTGCGTCTGAAGCGCCTTATCTATGCGCTAAGGAGAAGATGTTTCCTAAAAGTTATGCGCGACTGAACGAAGCGGGGAGTCCGGTTAAGCCGCTGACCTTAACGAATATCTGGATTCAGGTTTCCCTAATCTTTGTCATGTTCGCTGGTAGTACTTACGACACCTTGCTGATTATCGCTTCAGAGATGATTTTGGTACCGTATTTCTTAGTTGGAGCGTTTGTCCTAAAAATAGCCATTGAAGAGAAGAATCGAGGCAGCCTACTTTTTATCGGTCTCGGTGCATCTGTTTACGGACTATGGCTGTTGTACGCGTCTGGTCTCAACTATTTATTGTTGTCCGCAATACTCTATCTGCCCGGACTGTATTTCTACATCAAGGCCAAAAGCGAACAAGGCGTGAATCCATTCGCAGGAAAGGAAAAGCTTGGAGCAAGCATGCTTGGAGTAACAGCGCTGTTCTCGATGGCTCTTCTGTGGCAAGGCAGCCTTAGTCTCGGATTTTGACACTTTCCCCCGCGTTATTGCGGGGGATTTTTTTATCGGCTCTTGGCTGCCATAGCGGTATCGTGCGCTTTCCAGCACAGTGAATGCTAAACCCACCCAAATAAGCCCAAAGCTGATGAGTTTTACTTCATCGAAGAGTTCACCAAATAGATAAACGGCAAGAAGAAACTGGATAGATGGTTCGATATATTGCATCAAGCCAATTGTTGTTAAAGAGGTCAGTCGTATAGCGATCGAATAGAAGACCAAAGGGAGTAGCGTTGCTGGAGCTGAACCAAGATACAGCATAAGAGTCATCGTATCTGAGTGAAGGGATACGGCCCCAAAAGTAATCTCTTTAACCAGCATGTAGATCGCTGCGATAGGCAGTAAAACCAAGGCTTCGACAAACAGACTCGTAGCCCAATCGAAACCGATTTGCTTTTTCAGCCAGCCGTAGAGTGAGAAAAACACAGCGATCGAAATGGCAACAAGGGGGATCTCACCATAATGAATGATTTGATAAATAAGCCCAATGCATGCCAACAGGAGCGCGACTTTTTTGCCTAGTGACAGGCATTCGCCAAGCAAAATTACCCCAAGCGCCATTGTTACAATCGGACTGATGAAAAAGCCCAGACTTGATTCCATCACTCTTTCATTAGTTAACGCCCAAGTGAACGCAAGCCACGAACAAGACATAACAATAGCGGCAGCAAAGGTATATACGAGAGAGCGTTTATCTAACCAGATAGCGGTTAAATTAGGTAAGTGTTTGTTAGACATGAGGACGATGAGCACGCCGAGAGGAACAGAGGCGATCAACCGTATCGCCAGTAACTCATCGCTCGCAGCGTTGGGTAGGTATTGATAGTACAAAGGCAACAACCCCCATACTACGAAAGAGAAGGCTGCCATTCCGTTGCCTAGACGATGGTCAGACATAATGACCTCATGACAATGAATCGTTAGAAAAATCTATTACCTCTAAGCTAGAGTGTAAAGAAATTAGTCACTCAGTGAGTAATGTTTGGAGCATTGTTCTGTTGTCATACAAGGCTGGTAGAACAATAAGTAATAAAAATGTTAAATTTCAGAGGTGTGGTCAGCAAGACACTCAACTGCCGACTGAGAAACGGGGATTCGCTCTCAGTAGAAAGAGAACAACGGCAATAGGTCTGTAGATGTAAGTCCTTGTATGTTAGATTATTATCACCTTAAGTACTGACTAAATAGGAAGTACTATAATGAATGTATATAGCTGGATGCTGAGTTGTAGGGAGCAAGAGCATGAAGGACTTAGATCAGAAACGGAAATATTACCGTTTAAAATACCCAAAGCGTGCAAGGCCGTTTGTAAAGTTCGCAGATGAAATGTTTCAAGTCACAGAGGTGTCCGAGGGTGGGATAAGAATGGTTATGAACAACTTCACCTCTATGTACAAGGGCTTAGCCGTCAAAGGTGTTCTGAACCTCCATGATGAAAACTCTGTGGACATTGAGGGAGCGGTACTGCGTTTTGACAACGACGAAGTGATAATTCAACTTCGTGTTGGCCCAACCTTCAAAATTATGGTTGATGAACAGCGTCATATTAAAAATAAATATCCAGTCTTCTTCGCACGTTTAAGAGAACGAGTTGCGTAACATCAGCGGCATGACTTTTCTCTCTTTTAAGTGATCACACCCAGTTTAATCATCAATCCAGCCATACTGAACCTTGCAACAAACGTTCTCCTATTCAAACCGACCATCTATAGTTCAAGGCGTTAACAAGATGGAATTATCTGTTCTCGCAGTGAATCGTCATAGAGATCAATAGCGTGTCATATATTTTAATTAAGGTGCTCAACTTCGGACTGGATTGCCCGTTTTCAATTCTACAAATATGAGAAGGGGAAGTATTACACAGTTGAGCCAAGTCATCTTGAGTCATTCCAAGGAGCTGTCTCTTATTTCTTATAGTACTAATTAGTTCTTGTTCATTCATAATTTATCAAACTATGTGTCGAGTTGCTCAATATCGATATGCTGAGTGATCTTGTCTTCTTTCTCAACAATAGTCTCAAACTAGACAATGGAAACTGAGATTCTTAGCCCACTAGCCACTGTTGATTCCTATTTGAAACACAATTAATTATTTTTGCTAAATCTGATTTTACTATTTTAGCTTGAACAAACTAACAATTTATAGATGCTTGGTTTTCTAATCTCAATTTTACGATGTTTCTGGGTAGATTGAAATATTCCGACAATTTTCTAATAAATTCAATATTTTGACTTAAATTCTTTATGGCAATAGAGGGGTATCTAGTTGTTGTTACTATGTTGATACAAAATAACAAAGGCCTTTGGTAATATTGTGTCAAAATTACCTAATATGATAAGACGGCCCAATGAAACTTAACTTTCGAAATCTATCCATTAAAACAGAGTTAATCAGTCTGTTTTTACTAGTATTTCTGACCATTTCACTACTATTTTCCATGTATTGTCAGTATGTAGTGAGTTCAAAGAAAGCAACGCTAGTCACCAGCATTCACTTGATTCGATTAAAAAATATATGGGAAGGATGTTATCGCAACATACAATATCAGATTGATGTTCTTGAAAGCCTCTGCGAGGGATATCGATGAAGCGGACTATACAGATAGAATAGACCGATGGTATGAGAGTAGTCTGAACAATCTTACTGACATTTCTGGTGATGCTGATCAACCTAATTGGTGTTTCTGTAACCGAACTGTCTTGCACCGCACAAGAAGTTAATAACAACGCGAATTATGGGCAAAAAGCATCTGATGATGCGAAAAGCCAAGTCGTCATTGATCAGGTTGGTATGGATAGATCAAGAGAGATCACTAAGATGATTTCTTTATCAATCAACAAAGCGGCGGAACTGGTTTTGGAGCTAAAGAAGAGCTCTTGTAACATTAGCCAGGTCATCGAAGTGATTAATAACATCTCGGAGCAAACGAATTAAATGTCACTCTTCTCCTTAATATATGCAACGTGTGTAATGAAATAACCTATATCTTAGGTAAGATAAGTCTGAAAATCATGTGTTACTGATACATAATTGTACGCCTTTGTTACAATAAAGACATTAAAAGGTAAACGGGTATTTTGTAAGAAAATACTTAAATAAATTGTTGCCTAAGAGTGTATGTTGAATGGTTTAATCTTTGTTTGGTCAAAGTTGTAAACATTCAATGGCCGATAGTTCTGATTGATGGTTTATAGATAACTTTTAATTGGATAGATTTAAGGCGTCTTCCTTCCGATTTTATTAATCGTAAGGCCTCTTAGTAAAATTAAGACAGTGGTGCTACTTGCATTTCGATAGGGGAAGAGTCTTGAAACGAATCCTATTATTAGAAGATGACCTTTTTACTTCTAGGCTAATAAAAGGAGCATTGGAAAAGGTTGGATTTATAGTTGTACAATCATTTGATGTTTCCTCTGCTTTTCATGCTGCGGTGGGGAATCATTTTGATCTTGCTATTTTTGATGTTCAGTTACCTTCTGGGTCAAGTTTGGATTCATTTTCTCGGTTAACGAAAATACTCGATTGTCCGGTAATCGTCTATACAGCTAAACAAAGTACCAGAATCGAATTAAAAAGCTTTGAGATGGGGGCATCTGATTTTTTATTAAAGCAGAGAGGCGTAGATATCCTGATAAGTCGAGTTAAGCGACTTGTCAATATGGAAGATACTGAGCACTTTAAGGCTTATCACGATGAAGCCGATACTCCTTGTTTTGAAATTAATAAGGATCAGCGTACGTTCGAATATAACGGTACTGTATTGGAGTTGACAAAAAATGAAGCCAATATTTTGTTCTTTATTTTGTCACAGGATAACTTCTTTGCTGACCGGGAAGAATTAAGTTATTCAACAAAAGGGCATGGCTATGATGGTTGGAGTCGGGCGCTCGATCTCGCAATTAGTCGCCTGAGAAAGAAAATCAGTCAACAAACCTGCGGCAAAGTAGAGCTACAGTCAGTCAGAGGCAAGGGATACAAAGTGAATTTCAATAGATCAAAATAAATAGTGAAAAGGCCTAATGAAATACCGATGCGAAGAGCTAACCTACTTAATTGACAACGTCTGCTTTGGTGATAAAGCGGACGCAATGAAACTCATCCAAAGTTTAAGAGAAGAGATTTTAAAGTTGGGGCGATGCTGCTCGTTTGGCAACTCATCGTTTGTGCTCATTGATGACATGAGCCGTAGAAAACATAAGTTGGTTGGTAGTTCAGGTTTGTTGGGGCTGTACTCACTTTCCAGCCATCTAAGACAAATGGTCTTTATCGACAAAAAATATGAATACAACTATCTGATAATAATGAGTTCGCTGAGATTTTCAATTAATTATCTAGATGAGCTTATTTTCTATCTTCGCCGAGAGATCATCTGAATACATATGTAATCTATCATGAATCTTCAAGATATAAACGTCCTAATTGCGGAGGATTATCCTCTCAATGCTATTGTGCTAATCAAGATGTTGACACATCTTGGCGCGAAATTTATGCATTTTGAGGATGGAGAAAGCCTCGTATTGCACTATCGAAATAACCGTAACTACGATCTGATTTTTATGGATCTAGAAATGCCTTATCTAAATGGATTTGAAGCCAGCGATTTGATTAGAGAGTTTGATGTCGATATTCCTATCATCGCATGCAGTGCACATTGTTACGATGATATAAAAAATGAACTCAATAATAGTCAAATGAATGGTTGCTTGAAGAAACCTTATACCATCGGAGAATTGGTTGACGTCATTGTTAGGGTTTGCTGATTGCTTATAGATAGGTATTAAATTCGAACTGAACTATTTTGGATGTTTTTAATATCCAAGATGAACTGTTTTTATCAAATGAATGGAACGGTTGTTGGTGTTTAATATGGATATGTTGCAATTATGATACACATTTCTAATTTCGATTCATATTGTTACATGAATGATACCTTGGTAGGTTAATGATATGTGAATATCGTTAAGTCAGTGGCCTGGTTATTTAAATTGAAATTACTCACTTACATCAGTTTCAAGGTTTTATAGATGTCTCTATTGTTAAATATATTTTTTCTACTAGGTAGCGTGTCATTGATTAATACCGCTTATGCCGCCTCTATGGACCCAATGTCACAGGAGGATTATCAGTACATAGAAAGCCTAGGAGATGTGAATATCGCTGTGCTGTCCGAAAAAGGGCGGCCAGTTTATCCGACATCTGGACGCGGTGAGTTTTATAACCTTAACGTTTCCTATCTGAAAAAAATTGCCAACAAACTCGGTCTGAAGATCGAATTTGTCGAGTTTGAAAATACCTCGCAAGTGATGTCTGCTCTGTATGCAAAGGAAGCGGACTTGATACTCGATTTTAACGAGAAAGCGATTAAAGATAAGCAAGGATTGTTCTACTCAGCACCTATATTTAAAGGCACAGTTGCATATTGGAGTAATAGTTATGTTGACCAAGAAAACTTAGAAAAGCGATCATGGGTGTGCGTTGTTGGAACCGTGTACTGTAACATTTTGGATAGCCGTGGAATAGATAATGTGACTCGCGTGGCTAACTTTAGACAGGGTACGGAAAGCGTTATCAAGAGTGACGATAAGATATTTATTGATAGCTATATTAGCTTTGCCGAGTATCTGAACGCGACAGATAATGTCTCTAGCTCTATTTCAACGCCCCCTTGGGGAGGATTTGTTTACGCGCAGATCGTTTCACTCGATGAAAACAAGCGTTTAGTCGAGATCATCAATAAGATTATCAAGCGTTCGATTGAAAGTGATCACCTCATAAACAGCATCAGTCCTTATTATTTTTCGGACATGATTAATAGGGCATTTCGTAATAGCAATTACAGCAATCTCATCAAGTACTCATTCGACGACGACTCGTTTCCACTACTTTTTAGGAATCAAGATGGAAGTCTTTCTGGCTATCTCAAGGATGTTCTAGACCTGATATCATCAAGGACGATGCTCGAATTTGAGTATGTACCCTTAAGGCAGTCTGTGTCAGTTTACGATATGCTGGCATCAAATGAGATTGATCTCGTCCCTTACTCATCGATAACCATGGGTTCCAACGAGAGTGTCGAGTTTACCGACGCCTTCATGTCGTTTACTTATTACACTGTCAGCCTCGCACATTCGGCTGAACCAAAAAAAGAGTCGAAAGGTGTACTGTTATCTGAAAGCAAAAAGCATGTTGACGTAAAAAATCAGTTATTTGGCGAGAGCACCAAAGTGTTTAGGGATTCTAAAAAAATCCTAAGGGCGTTAGAAACGGGTGAGATCGACATCGCTTACATACGTGAAGATATCATTGAGATTATTATATCGTCTCATGCTGACGACGAGTACTTTGTCGATCGTACCAAACCGATTGTCGTGAATCTGGCAATGGCCGTTTCGTCAGATAAGCTTTCACTCATTAATGTGCTGAACAGCATTTTCAGAACCTGGGATCAAAACGAATTAAACAAAATTAAGAATTCCTATGACCCGTTTAATGTCGTCTATGGCTATGAAGAAAAATACCTCTATCAGGTGACGTTCGGTTTTGTGTTTGTCTTTCTGTTTAGCGTCGTGATTTTCTATTTGTTGCAGAAGAATATGAAGCTCAACGTTATCATCAAGGAGAAAGATGCCGCTGCAACGAGAATCGAAAATGAGTTTTTAAACTCTGTTATTCGTCAGATCCCTTCAATTGTTTTTATCTACGACGACAGATCCAATATCCGCTACACAAACTGCAGCAAATATTTGAGTAATCAGTGTAATGCTTGCCACATTTCCGAAAGCGGTATGGGCTACAAAAATAAAAAAGTATTTGACGATATGTTCCACAATGATCTGACGATCAATGATGTTTGCCGCACATATAACTGTCCGCTAGACATGGAAATGATGGAGTATGTTTGCAAGAAAATTACGCTCAACGACAAGGAATACATCCTAACGGTCATTAATGATATTACCGAGAAAAACCAACGAGAAAACGATCTGAAGAATGCCAAGAAAAAGGCGGAATCGGCGATTCAGGCACGCGATAAGTTTCTCGCCTCGATGACGCATGAGCTAAGAACGCCAATCGCCGGCATGGTTGGGTTGATTGAAATGCTAGGGGCAAAAATCGAAGATGAAGAGGAAACTTTGCTCATTAACAACATCTCGTCGTCAGCAAGACAACTGAATGTTCTGGTGAATGATATTCTGGATTTCTCGAAGCTCGAGGCTGACCAACTCAAGCTTTCCCCTTTTGATTGTGATGTTTTGCGAGAGACCAGTGAGGTTTTGCGCGTCCACAAAATTGCCGCAGATAAGAAAGGCATTCGCTTACACTATGACTTTAAACCTACCAATGTCAGGTTGGTCTCTATTGATGGTCTCAGGTATTCGCAAATACTTAACAACCTTCTGTCCAATGCGATTAAATTTACCGACATAGGCACGGTGACATTAGAAGTTGAACTCAGCGATACATCAATCAACTTTTTGGTGACAGATACTGGCTGTGGCATGTCGACAACAGTTCTTGCCACTGTGTTTAGTCCATTTGTTCAAGCGGATAGCTCAATTGCACGGAAGTACGGTGGCACTGGGTTAGGTTTGTCCATTGTTTCTGAGTTGGTCGAACTCATGAATGGGCAACTTAATGTTGAGAGTATTGAAAATCTTGGTACTAAGATGTCGGTTTCGCTCCCGCATCAGCTCGTTAGCACCTACAAAGGACAGCTCAGCAGCTTGGATATTCAGTTCGGTGACGTGAGTGACAACATCAAAGAGTGGGTCGCTATCTGGTCGACGCTAACCGGCTACCGAGAGTTGGAAATTCCAGATAAGGGACACAGCATTCTGATCACTTCTGACTACAGCAATGTCGACAGTGAGATACCTTTCGAAAGACGTATTGTCTTCAAGGATGGTGTTGAAGGATTTAAGCAAGTAGAGCAACAACAGATTGTTTTGTCTAATTCGCCGATATTTCCTGACTTACTATTTGAATGCTTGTATCAGCATACAGACAAAGCCTCGACATTAACGCCCTTAAGATTCGAGCAATTGCAAGGAACGGTACTCGTTGCGGAAGATAACCCTATCAACCAACTTGTGATTCGTAAGCAGTTAGAGCAGTTGGGGCTTACGGTCAATATGGTTGACGATGGTGAAGCCGCTTACCACGCGATCATGGAGCATCCTAATGGCTTTGATCTACTTATTACGGATTGCCATATGCCCAATATGGATGGGTTCGAACTCTCTAACAAACTGCGCAATGAAGCCAATCTAGATAAACACCTAACCATTATTGGCTGTACGGCAGAGGATTCGAGCATTGTTCGAAGTAAGTCTAATGAATCGGGGTTCGATCATATCTTGTTCAAACCTTATGGAATCGAGAAACTAAGGAATCTATTGGAGGCATGCTTGTTAGATAATGGAACTAAAATCGCCCCTATCACGCACTGGTTAGACAAATATAGTGAAGAGGAGGTTGAGCAATTAAGGAAGATTTCGGTAGCGTGCCTATCAAGCGATCTCAAGTTATTAGAAGAGCAGCAAGAGGATTTACCCGCGCTCCAGAAAACGGTACACAAGATCAAAGGTGGTGCGTTAAGTTTGGGCATCGATGATCTTGCCAAGATTATTTACAAGGTAGAACGCTCGATTAAAGGAGGGAGAAAAGTCGAACTTAAGTCACAGCTAAAGATTCTGGCCGATGTAATGCAGAAAAATATTGCGCTTATCGAGAACTATCAAAGGTCAAAGAAATGAACATACTTATCCTTGACGATAGTCCTCTAGAGCTTATCTTACTTGGCTACAAACTGAAAAATATTGGCTGCAAGAATGTCCACTCGGCGACTTCGGTAGAGAAGGCTATGTCGTTACTAAGCAGGATCCAATTCGACTTAATTATTAGTGACCTCGACTTGCCTGGTAAAGACGGACTGATGTTTTTATCTGAACTAAAGAAAAGCCATTATAACAATGCTGTGTGTATCTCTAGCTGTGTTGATGAAGGCATTATTGCTTTAGCGAGCAAGATGGCGACAACTCTTGGCCTTAATGTGGTCGGAACCTTAGTTAAACCTGTCTATGAAGATAGCCTTTGTAATCTTATACAGATGACAAGTGAGTTATTGTCTTGCGCACCAGTGAAAAAGGACCTCGATTTCTCTATAAATGAAGTCTTATATGGTTTAGATAACGAACAATTTCATAATGTTTATCAGCCGCAAGTTTGTTTTAAGACGAACAAGCTTATTGGGTTCGAAGTATTGGTGCGCTGGCAGCATCCCCTTAAAGGAACACTGACCCCCAACTACTTTATCCCGCTACTAGAAACTAACCAACACACGGACTTGCTTCTTGATGCCGTCATGAATCGACTCAAAGTGGATTTTGTCTATATTCCTGATGGTATGAAAATATCCATAAACCTGACCGCAGACAACTTTATGGTACTCGACCTCGTCGACAAATTGGTTAGCATGGCTGATGAAGTCGGCATGGACATATCTCTATTAACCCTTGAAATTACGGAAAGCCAAATTTTTCAGCCATCGACAACAATGCTAAGTAACATCGCTCGGCTGAGGATGCTCGGTGTAAAAATATCTATCGATGACTTTGGCACTGGTTACTCCAGCTTCGGTAATCTCGTGGACATCCCGTTTACTGAACTCAAGATCGATCGCCAATTTACTAAGCGTTACTTTTCGGACTTGAAGTCGAGGCATATCGTTGATTTAACGACAGAACTGTGCCGCAGAACCGGAATAAAAGTTGTCGCGGAAGGGGTAGAAACAAAAGAAGAATTTGAAGCATTGCGTATGCTAGGCGTGGATGTCTGCCAAGGCTTTTACATTGGCAGGCCATTAGCGATTGAAAAACTCAAATCGTTTAAAGTTCTTAGCTAAGCCTATCTAAGGTAAGTTTGATTCTCGTCGCTCGATATGGCTGACGGCGAGAATCAACCCATCACGTTGTTATCCCGTCATTTGAAATGCATGCGTATATAACTCAACCAATGGCTGAGCTAATTAGGGGGAGGGGCGTAATTAAGAGATGGAACCTTGGAAGGAGATTATTTCGATAATGGAATTGGCATTGTATTTATTTAATATTCTAGATTTGTAAGTACTTACCGTTTTATTGCTCAAAGAGAGAAGTTCAGATATTTTTTTATTAGAGTATCCTTTCGCCAAATAGGACAACACCAACGCCTCTCGGGCAGATAGGTTCGAAGTTTTTTGGGCAGGTATTGCTACACTGGATTCGAACGCGTCCTTGCCCTGACTGACGAGTAATATCGCAGCTCGAATTGTCTCTATATCTTGCGTTTTGTACACCAATCCATTGGCTCGGTTAGTGCGAGCGATCTGCGAGTACATTTTTGAATTACATGAAGATATGAACAATATTGCACCTTCAAATCCCAGTGAGCGCAATCTTTTGGCATAGTCGATGCCGCTACCGTTGCTGATTTCAGTATCCAAAATCACAGTTTCGATACGTTTGTTGCGTATGACCTGGCTCGATTTCGCTGCGCAGCTCTCTTTGTATACAATACAGTTTGGGTAGATGGTTCTAATTAAACTTTCTAACGCTTTTTGAAATAATGGTTGAGCATCTATTAGTAGGAAATTCATTTTGCAAAAAATCCTTATTCACTATTATTGCTATTAAAAAAATAGCTCGCCTAGCAGGGAGGCCGTTTAGCGAGCTTAAAACGTGAAAGCTATTGGGTACTTTCACAAACTGAATATCTTTTTAGATACTAGTAAGAACGTGATAGGCTTTTGTAACAATAGTGAATCAATAGTGCTTTTATTAAGATTTATATGAATAAGCGTTAATATCGTTTTGTCAATTTCGCTACATTTCATTTTTGTGTTTTGTATAAAAAGCACTCTTTGAGGTGACTGTCCTTATAAAAATAGTGAGCTCGGAAGCTCGTTTATGCGCCGCTAATATTGTGGTTGAATCAATATAGCTAACACCCTCGCGCCAAATAGCATAAGATACACGGCCTTTAGCCAGTATTGAGCCACTCATTGTAATGATAGATAAAACACAGCAAACGACTTTTGCCGACCTTGGCCTGACTTCAACCCTAGTCGAGCGACTAGATGAATTAGAATATCACCAGCCAACTCCAATCCAATCGCATGCCATTCCTCATGTGCTTAATGGAAGAGATATCATTGGTGGTGCCAACACGGGATCTGGAAAAACTGCCGCGTTTTCGTTGCCAATTCTGCAAAAGATTCTTGAGCAAGATTTCTCAAATACTCGTCGCGGTAATTTTGTTTCTCACCTGATTCTAGTTCCAACCCGTGAGTTGGCGTCTCAGGTGGCCTATAATGTAAAATCATACTCATATCATCTTAGAGATAAGATCAAAACAGTCGCTGTATTTGGTGGTGTATCAGTAAACCCACAAATGCTCGCACTTCGTGGTGGTAGTGACATTATCGTTGCGACTCCTGGTCGACTACTTGATCTGATCTCGAGTAACGCTATCAAGCTAGACCAATTAAAAACGCTCGTTCTCGACGAAGCCGATCATATGCTGAGCCTTGGATTTACCGACGAGCTAAATAAGATTCTTGATCTACTACCAAAGAACAAACAGACCTTGCTCTTCTCTGCGACTTTTCCTGAAAAAGTAACGACTTTGGCTCAGCACTTGCTCAGTGACCCAATTGAAATTCAACTTCAAAGCGCTGAAGCGAGTACTTTGGTCCAGCGTGTATTTAGCGTGAACAAGGGTCAAAAGACAGCAGTACTTGCACATCTCATTAAACAGCATCAGTGGCGACAGACATTGATTTTTGTTAATGCTAAAAATGCTTGCAACCATCTGGCTCAAAAACTATCGAAACGTGGCATCACCGCCGAGGTTTTCCATGGTGACAAAGGACAAGGAGCGCGCACGCGTGTTCTTGACGGCTTTAAGTCAGGCGAGATTCAAGTACTTATCGCTACCGATATTGCCGCGCGTGGTCTTGATATAGAAAAGCTACCAGTGGTTATCAACTTCGATCTTCCGCGTAGTCCTGCCGACTATATGCATCGAATTGGACGTAGTGGTCGTGCAGGTGAAGTCGGTTTAGGCTTATCTCTGATTGATTACGATGATTATCACCATTTTAAAGTGATCGAAAAGAAGAATAAGTTCCAACTTGAACGTGAACAGGTAGAAGGTTTTGAGGTGGAAGACGACCAGAGTGAAGCGTATTTTCAACCGATGAAACCGCGTGCAAAGTCCGCCGGAACAGGAAAAAAGAGCAAAAAGCGTAAGCAGTAACTAGTAGGTAAGTGGATAAGAGGGCTATCAGCTCACCTATCCACTTGCGATTTTTTTGAGCCTCATTTGAAAGGTCAAATGGGGCTCTATTGCCAATTCACGCGTTGTATGATCGGCGTGAAGGACGTCCTCTAGGGGAGCGCTGTTTAAATGCAGAGGCTGCTTTGGCCTGTGATTTAAGAATAGAATCAACCGTTAGCTGCATTGGCTCTTTAGGCTCAAGCCCATGAGGAAAAGTACGAGCTCTTGGTGGTAGGTCATATTCCTCTGCACTCGCTCTTGGCATACGCTTAAAACGATATAAGTAAAAGTTCTCTAACTTTTCTCTCGCCCATTCAGTCTTCTTTAAATACTTTACGCTACTTGCAATCGAAGGTTTGGTATTGAAGCAGTTAAAGCGCATTGCTGCATCTAGAATGTCCCATCCATAAAAATCCACCAACTCCTGCAACATAGTTTCTAGCTTTAGCCCGTGCAGTGGGTTGTTTTGTTGCAGTTCGATTCTTTCTTCGTCAGTCATCATTTAATTTTTGGGTCTCATTCTTTAAAGGGCTGAGTTTAACAAAGTATCTACCGCAGAGATATCTATAGAAAAATATTTTCAATAGAAGCTAATAGAAGGACAGGCACCAGTAAATCACTCACCGTAATTTCATTCTTTGGGGTGACTGTCCTCTTTACCCTTTACCGCGTGAATGGTGGCCATGATTTCTTGTTTGAGGGTGAAAAGGTTACCATTTTAACACAAGTTCTCCATGTTGGAGTCACGACCAAAAATCAAACAGAGATAAGATTTATATAAAGTGGTTTAATACTTAAAATTTGCGACAATATTTTTTAGTTTGTCACTGACTCCTGCAATTTCATCACTGTATTTCACTGAAGTAGTGACAACTTCAAAAGTGTCACTAGCCAAATGTGATATTTGAGTAATATTATGATCGATTTCGCTCGACACTTTTGCTTGTTCTTCTGACGCAGTCGCGATTTGACTGTTAATATCAGACATTTCATTGACGCGGTCGTTGATTTTTTCAATCGCTTTGACCACTTGTTGTGTATGGCAGTTAGATTCTCTCGCTTGCTCAGCATTCATATACATTTTGTTCGCAACCTGAACAATGTTTTGTGACAGCTCTTTAATGGTTGACTCAATCTGTTTGGTCGATTCGTTGGTTTGATAGGAGAGTTGGCGCACCTCATCGGCAACGACTGAGAATCCACGCCCGCTTTCACCTGCCCGAGCAGCTTCGATCGCTGCATTCAACGCGAGCAGGTTGGTCTGTTCAGAAATACGCTGTATGGAATATACCACTTGATTAATATTTTTACTTTGCTCTTCCAGATCCACAATGGTGGCTTGTGATTGCTCAATATTTTCTGCTAATGACTCAATATTACTACCAGTAATGTAAATCATATCCAGTGCGCTTTTAGTTTCTTCCGTCACCAGTTGAGCATTATTGGCTGCAAACTCAATGTTGGAGGAAATTTCTTTATTACTCACAACCAGTTCATTGGCTGAGGTTGCCACTAACTCAGATTCCAATTTTTGTTGTTCAACATTATCAATGCTTTTCAGTGCTGACTGCTCAGATTTATCCGAATTATCACTGAGTATAGTAATCACCGAAGCTAGCTCCTTAATATGTTCATGTAGAGAACTAATAAATAAATCAAACGAGTTTGCTAAAGCTGTTAGCTCATCATTACCTTGAGAATTCATTCTAATCGTTAGGTCACCATTTCCTGTGGCGATTTGCTGCATACGAAGATTAATGACATTGATGCGTTTTAAAATAGTACTGCCAATCAAAAAAAGTAGCCCCGAGACTGATAATACCAATATGATACCAAAGGTATTTAGATCCCTATTAAGAGCAACCTTATCCTCTTCGATAATTTTATGAATATCATTTTGTAAACTCGTGATCGAACGCTCTACATTATGAACATTTGCTCTTAGCTCCTTTCTCATACCATGATTAGCAGTTAAACCAAGTGACTGTACGAGCTCTATATGATTATTCGCTATTTGACTATATTGGTCGAAAGCAGTCTGTACATCATCGGTTAATGCTTGCTGAGTAAAACGATCGAGGCTCTGTTGAAATCGCTTTATGGTGTCCTGGTTTGGGTTGGCTAGATAGCCTAAGTCAGCCTCGCCTAATTCTAACCCAGATAACTCAAGCAACATATCATTTTGCTTAGCAATAACCTGCTTCAATTGTTCTCTTTGTGCAGTAAGTTGAACACGCACGCTACTGGCCTCAGTTTCACCATCTAACTGTATTATGGCATTAGCTAACTTGTGAAATTGCTTTTGATACTGTTCGAGCTTTACTAAAACCTGGTTGCTATCATTTGCAAGGTTTATTTTATGTGATTTAGCCACTTGTTGAAGATTGTCAATACGAGTGGTTAACTGCTCAAAGGTCTGGTCAAAGCGAGTTATATACTGTTGATCTCTGCGTTCAATAAAATCTTTTTCGTTACGTCTGAGATTGAGTAAATCAATGACACTATTTGTATTCTCTCTTCCTACAAACTCGAGGTATTCGATTTTATCTTGATTGTATTCATTGTATAGGTAATATCCACCAACTCCAATATAAATAATAAAGTTAATAAGAAGTAACTTATTTTTTATACTCAGTGAGTGAATAATATTTCTCTTACTTAAAAAAACAATCATAAAATACCCTATGCTCTCACTTGGTAGTAACCCAAGTCTTAGATAATCAAATAATATTAAATAAAATACATGTAACGTTGCAAGATGGGGGGTGTAGGATTATTCTTTAAATTAACCATTTAAGCTAATTAGTCACATGAATCTATGCCCGTTTAACTTGAAGAGAACTGAGAGCGTTTTTGAGGGCTCAAAAACGGTGAAACCCCGATGTTGGTAGCATCGGGGTTTCGAATTTTTAGATTTCTCGGATGGTAAGGCCGATTATCTTATATGCAAAAGGCTGGATTTAATCCAACTAATTCCTTGGTCGGGAATTAGATACGGATGAAGTCCATGTGCTCAACTTTTGGCTTGAAAGCGTGACGTTGAACGTCTTGTGGCTTAACTTTAACTTCAGCACCGTCGATTACTAGAACGATACCTTCGTAAAACTCAGGCTTGTCCATTTGGTTAACGATGTCATCGTGGTTAAGAACGATAGATACAGCTGCTTCTTCACCGCCGTATACAACTGCAGGGAATTTACCAGCGTGACGTAGGCGGCGGCTCGCACCTTTACCTAGTTCAGTACGTACTACTGCTTCAAATTTCATAGTATAACTCTCAAAAATTTAAGATATTCATAATCACACTAACAATGCGACCTTGTTATGTGTGCTAACCGCTCAAGAGAAATTGGTAGTAACTCTGTAAGCGAGCGCGGATACTATCACTCTATCTGATTTCTAGCAACTGATAATCACTGAATTGGGCCATTTCAAACGTCAATGATAATCAACTGGTTAAGTTTGATTCATTAGGTACGTTCTCTTCACTTAAACATCGTCTTGTGTGAAGACTGTGACTATGTAACAGCGAGCGAGTAAAACATGGCGCCCCTTTACTTTTTTCTCAGCCATCGGGCTACTGCTTGGTGTGGGGCAGCTTACTTAAACGTAGTCATATTCGCTGGTGGAAGTGAAATCACATTAACGTTATCTACCCGGGATATCGGGCAAATTGAATCACAATTGATACTAAAGGGGAGGATCGTTTTGTTAGCTTCGATGGCTGTGGCGTATCCTCGCTTGCTGGTCTATTGCGCAATAGTAGACAAATGACATTGGGCAGTTAAATGCGTTTTCTTTTGGGTTGAAGCCACCATGTACTCAAGCACCTCGTTTTACCATTCAGTTAGGTGCGAATTCTGTAACGTGAAGGTGAATGATGCTCAAGGCTTGGCTCAAAGAACAACAACCTAACAGCTTTTGGCTGGTTTGTGCACGAACTCATAATCAAGCACTAACGTCGAATGGATTTGGGTTTGATAATGCAGCTCCGCTGTTTTGGGGGAATACATTTAAAGATGTCATGGCGTTGTCACCATGGCTTATCCCAGTTTCTGATGAGGTACTGGCGTTGGATGAAGGCCTGCTTAATCAGGGTTTAGGCATTGCCACAACTTGCTCAGTAACCACGATTCGACATTTACGCAGCATGCTAATGTCTGCGCTTGATGGTGAAGAAGTACTATTCCGTTTCTATGACAAGGTTGTGATAGGGCCGATGCTAAAGGCGATGATGCCATCAGAAATACAACAATTTCTCGGTAATATTGATAGCTTGGCGTTAGTTGATGACAAGTTAATTAGCTTCACACGCCACTCTCAGAGTCACTTTGAGCTAAAGAAGGAGACGTGGTGGAAACTCCAACCTCACCACCTTGCACCGATATACAACACTAAGCATCACGCCATTGCAATAGAAAAACGTTGTTGGGAGCTGATCCCTGACATTCTCGAACAACTTGATGAACCACTACAAGTGATATCAAACGCACTAGAGCGAGGAATTGAGTTGGGATATCCCGTTTCGGAGCTCGAGGCATGCGCGATTGTTGAGTTAGCGCAACGAAGCAATTCTCATCTATTACAGTTGTCAGAGCCATTGCGACTCACCGAGCAGGAACTAAGTCTACTTAAAGTGATTCAGGAGGGTTGGGTATGAGTATTACTGGCGCAAGCCCATATTGCTTACCCTGTGACAGGATGACTCACTGGATAGAAATCTATATTCGCGATGAGTTTAACCGTCCCTTCTCTGGAGTGCGAGGAACTCTCCTTGACTACGGAGGGAATGCATTTCCAATCTATCTTGATGATGGTCCAATTTTTGTTGATCGGATGGCGCCTGGCCCCGCAACGATTCTGTTAGAGTGCGATGCTTGGATATCCGCGGCACAAGGTGACGAGCGTATTCCTAACCGCGCAACAGACAGTGATCCAACGAAAGAGTTTGCCGACAATCATCTAGGCCATAAAGGCAGTGCAACACGCTATTTTGAAGTAACCGCCGGTGACCTTACCGAATTGAGCGAAGGGTTATCTCTACCATCTAGGCATCAAAAAGGGCAGGCAGATAAGCTTAAATTAATCACCGATAAAAGCTATGTACTGAAAGTAAGAGGCTTTAACTTTATTACGTTACGCGTTGGGATGTTCTTTGATGGAACAGCCAACAACACCTATAGCGCCCAGTGGGGCAAGAGTAAGCTTGATAGCTACTACCACAAATGGTATCCATTGCATAACCTATACAAAGATAGGCCGCCGATTGAGTGGCCAGAGGAAGTGTTTAAGTTTCCCGAACAGGATAAGTTTCGCTTTTTCTGGCAAGAGGATCATGCGGTTAAGAGCAGTGCAGCGAATGAATTAACCAATATTCAAAAACTATATGGTTTGTATCCCATTAACAAACTAGATGAAAATAGAAATGTCTTCTCAACGGCTCAATATGTAACTGGCATAGGAACTGGAAACGAAACGGATAATACTAAACCTGCCGATGAGTCGGTATTGGTTGGGCAAGCTATGGGGTTGGGTAAGTATGGCGTCGAAGCTAAAGTGGTAACTGCCATTGAACAATTATCGCGGAGCATTGAGGGTATAATCAACTTACGTGTCTATTCTGAAGAGGATATAGATGGGTTTAGCTCTATTGAGTTCGATGTATTTGGATTTAGCCGTGGCGCAGCCGCCGCGAGACACTTTGTTAATCTAGTTATTGACGGAAAACGCGGTGTATTTGCTGAAAAAATGGCTCAAGCGTGTATAGCCAATAACATCGAGCTAAAAACAGGTTTTAATTGGAATAGTGATGTTTCAGTGTCAATCAAATTTGTTGGTCTCTTTGATACGGTTGCGGCGATGGTTGACCTTACAAAGGGTGATATATCACCGCACAACAATAACAATGGTGGTGTAAGACTGTGGCTCGATCCCGATAGAGTCAAACGGGTTGTCCATCTTACTGCCCACAAAAAAACTGAATACCGCCGCAACTTTAGTCTAAACCGCATCAATTCTGCCGAACACTTTCATGAGTATGTGGTACCTGGTGCCCATTCGGATATCGGTGGTGACTACCACTCCCTTAACGCCTACACAACATTATCGCGTCAACGCAGGCTAACCATACCTTATTTGTTGCCTTTATTAGAGAACAAGCCAATCAAGCTAGTCATCAAGCCAGTCGGATATGGGAATATTGACGAGGTCAAACGACGAATAATAGCCAAACTTGAGCCAACTATTAAGCGCGAGCTGGCGTTAGGTTGGAATATCAAAGACTACCATATTGACTTTCAGCTACTTAGAACTGGCAATAAAAAGCGAACACGCTTACAAGGGACGCTCTATCAAAAAAGAGTGGTGAGTGGTGACTTATCCAGGCTGTACCTGCGAGTGATGTTTGGCCTGGCACAACATTATGGCGTGCCATTAAGTGATAATGGTGGAAAAGTTTGGTACAGCACAGAAGATAGCTATTATTCGGTGCCAACGGATATTGGCAAATATCGCTTTGCAGATTTTTGCGATAAAGCGCTTGCGGCGGCGAAGAGCGGTGAGTTATTGGAAGAGTTAAATACAAGCAACGTCTCAGAGATTAAAGATAGCCCAATTATAAACAAGTTATTTGATGCGAATTTAATCCATCATTCTTCCGATAACACCATTGCTAATAAACCTAACAAAGTGGGCGAGTGTTATCAGCGTCAAACCTATCCATGCCTTAAGGAGTCTTAATATGAAGTGGTTTATTGCAGTGCTGGGGCTTATCACTTTTACAAATGCTAATGCATTTAGTCGTGTTCCTGATGTACCGGAAGATATGCCTAAATGGCGTGTTGGCTATGCTATGTCGACCTTGTATCCCGTTAAAGTGACTCAAGCCTATGGTGTTAATGACAGCCGAGGTTGGACCTCATTTATTCATAATGATGTGCTTTTTTTTGGCAGAACTGAGCTTAAAGAGATGAGAAAGTATGCCCCGAATTACGATGGCTACAGTATCGCATTAGGTATACCAGTTGAGATAAAAAGCCAGGTAGCGCCGACGAGTGTTCTTCCCGATAGCATTTATCTTTACTGGGCTTCCGTCACCAATCAAAGGTTTTTTGCGACCAAATTTGATCTAACGCCTAAGATGAAAACGGTGATGAGCACCAAAGAGCCATTCATCCGCTTTGACGGCTTTAACACTCACTGTTACCGAAGTGATATTGTTTTTGGCTTTCTACCCAACGGAAATACAAAAGTGTGGCTAGATGGCTGTGGCGAGTACAAGTTTGTTACCGAGCTTGAACCCGTAGAGGAGTTCGACATGGACACTTTTGGCAATGATGCGGAAATTATTCGAGACAATTATAGCGAGGATATGGCAGAAAGAGCCAAACAACTTGGTGCGACGCTCGATCCAATTCCGTGGGAAAAGGTTAACAAGGTCTATTCCAAAGAAGAAATTACTAAGCTCGAACTATGACGTGTTTTGACCTTTTCCAAGATAAGTATAGGGCACGATGCTGTGAGTTGTCTTGATATAAAGTGGTTTATTGCCCTGTTAGTGCTTATCGCTTTTACAAATGCTAATGCATTTAGCCGAGTGCCGAGCGTACCAGAGGATATGCCGGCATGGCGTATAGGTTATGCAATGTCGACCTTATATCCTGCTGAAGTGACTCAAACCTATGGTGTTAATGACAGCCGAGGTTGGACCTCCTTTATTCATAATGATGTGCTTTTTTTTTGGCAGAACTGAGCTTAAAGAGATGAGAAAGTATGCCCCGAATTACGATGGCTACAGTATCGCATTAGGTATCCCCGTCGCCATCAAAAGACAGGTTATGCCGACGAATGTCCTTCCCGATCGCGTTTATCTTTATTGGGCTTCAATCACCAATCAAAGGTTTTTTCTGACGCAGTTCAATATAACTCAAAAACTGAAGCGCGAGATGATGGTCAAAAGGAAGTTTTTAACATGGGATGAAGTTGAATTGGATTGTTATGAGAAAGACATTATTTTTGGCTTTCTACCCAACGGAAATACAAAAGTGTGGCTAGATGGCTGTGGCGAGTACAAGTTTGTTACAGAGCTTGAACCTATTGAGGAGTTTGATATGGACACCTTTGGCAATGAAGCCGAAGCTTATCGAATAGACTATGGTGAGAGTATGAAAGAACGAGCCAAACAACTTGGTGCGACGCTCGATCCAATTCCGTGGGATAAGGTTAACAAGGTCTATTCCAAAGAAGAAATTACTAAGCTCGAACTATGATGTGTTTTGACCTTTTCCAAGATAAGTAGAGGGCATGATGCTGTGAGTTGTCTTGATATAAAGTGGTTTATTGCCCTGTTAGTGCTTATCACTTATGCAAATGCTAATGCATTTAGTCGAGCGCCTAACGTACCGGAAGATATGCCTAAATGGCGTGTTGGGTACGCTATGTCGACTTTATATCCTGCAAAAGTGCTTCGAGCATATGGAAATAATGAGCAACTTGGCTGGACGTCATTTTTACATAATGATCAGCAGTATTTATATAGAAGCAAATTCGAATATATAAAAAAGTCTTACCCAAATTATGATGGGTACGGCATGGTACTGGGAGCTCCTATCGGCTATTCAAGGCAAGTCAGTGGAACTAATAACTTACCCGATAGTATTACTATTTATTGGGCATCAATAAGTAATGCCAAATCATATGTAACTCTACTGGAGTTGCCAAATAATCTAAAAAAACAAATGTCTACGAAGCGCAAATATATTACTTGGGATAATGTCGAACTGGATTGCTACAAGGTAACTATTGTTTTTGGTTTTCTACCCAACGGGAATACAAAAGTGTGGCTCTATGGTTGTGGTGAGTACAATTTCATTACTGAACTTGCGCCTGCTGAAGAGCTAGACGCTGACACCTTTGGCAACGATGCAGAAATCTATCGAATTAATTATGGCAAGCGGATGGCAGAAAGAGCCAAACAACTTGGTGCGACGCTCGATCCGATTCCGTGGGATAAGGTGAACAAGGTCTATTTCAACGATGAGATTACTCAACTGGAATGATGACTGATTATGAAAGCTTTAATGTTAACACCGCTCTCAATCCCCCCATGGAACTGCGTGACAGGGTTAGTTTCCCTCGGTAGCTGTGTGCCATTTCACTGACGATATTTAAGCCTAAACCGGTACCTGGCGTCGTCTCATCAAGGCGTACTCCGCGTTCAATTGCCTGTTTGAGTTTTTCATCGGGTATCCCAGGGCCATCGTCTTCAATGATAATGGCGATGTCATCAGCTGCTAAGGTCTCGGAATGCACACGGATGATGCTTTCTGACCATTTGTACGCATTTTCGAGCAAGTTACCGACCATTTCATCTAAGTCTGTTTTATCAACCGCCACTTGAATATCGGAATCAAGTTCGTTGATAAGCGTCACGCCACGCTCTGCATAGACTTTATCGAACGCCATCGAAATCGCATCAACTCTTTGGGAAGGATTCGCTCGAACCGAAAGAATATTCTTTGAGCCAGCCATACGAGCACGGCCAAGGTGGTAGTCAATTTGGCTTTGAATCTGCTCGACGGGGGGGTGTAGGTAGCGCTGGGTTTCCTGATCAAGCGCCGCGATTTCGTTTTTTAACACCGACAAAGGCGTTTTTAACGCATGAGATAGATTTCCAGCATGGTGTCGAGCGCGTTCAAGTAGCTCTTGGTAGTGGAACACCAGCGCATTGAGATCAGACACAACCGGAGCAACTTCTTTGGGGTAGTCTTGATCTAGCTGAGTCTTTTCACCAGAACGTAACTGAGAGAGTTCTTTGTGCATTTTCGTCAACGGACTGAGTGACCATTGAACCTGCAAGAAAATGACCGCCAGAACGCCAAAATAGAGCAGGGCAAGAATAATCCACAATTGGCTCATAAGGCTGCCGACGGTATCTTCGATAGGTTGTTCATCGATGCCGATAATCACTTCGATTGGGCCGTCATAGTCTGGGTAGTAAAGGGTGGTTTTTATGTAAATCAGCTTCTCGTTTCGTGCGCCAAAATACTCTTTTTCTTTCTTCTCCGATGTGATTTTTTTATCCCACAGAGAGCGTGAACGAAGCAGTTCCTTGTCTGTTTTGGCTGACCAGTAAAGTCCACTATAGGGACGATTGAAACGAGGATCTGAGAGTGTGCTCGTGAGGGTCAGGTTGCCGGTTTTATCCGCTTCAAGCGATGCTGAGATCTCATCCATATAGATGGTGAGCTGTGATTTGGTGTCATCAACCATATAGCTGAATACCTGATTGGGTACGCTGACACCAACTGCAATAATCATCGCTGTTAACCAGACTACGGCCGCAAGGACGAGGCGGCTTTTAAGACTCAGTCGTTTAAGCAGCGTTCGTTTGTTACTCGGCATTCAGTTGATACCCTAGGCCACGAACGGTTTTAATCACTTTTGGTGCGATTTTTTTGCGGATACGGCCAATGAAAACTTCAATGGTGTTTGAATCACGGTCAAAGTCTTGTTTGTAGATATGCTCAACCAGTTCGGTGCGCGAGATAACCTTTTCTGGATTATGCATAAAGTAGGCGACGACTTTATATTCTAGCGCAGTGAGGCTAATCGCTTGACCTTGCCACATGACTTTTGATGTACGCGTATCGAGGCTGAGATTACCAATTTGCATCACAGGAGATGCGTTACCTGAAGCGCGGCGCAATTGCGCACGAATGCGAGCGGTAAGCTCGACCATTTCAAAGGGTTTAGTCAGGTAGTCGTCGGCTCCGGCATTGAGTCCTTCTACGCGTTGGGTCAGGGTGTCTCGCGCACTAAGGATTACCACAGGCGTGTTGATGTTCTCGTCTCGAATGCCTTTCAAAACGGTTAGCCCATCTAATTTAGGTAAGCCAAGATCAAGTACGATGACGTCCCACTCTTCGGAGGTCGCGCGATAGAGGGCATCAATACCATCTTGTGAAAGTTCTGGCACCCAGCCGGTTTTTTCTAATGACTCTACAATTTGTTCACCAAGGCGTGGTTCATCTTCAACAACAAGAATTTTCATATTCAGTTCTTCTTAGTTTTTTAGTGCTTGTTTAATGTTTCTGCCTTTGATTTGCAGCATTTCCAAAGTTTTGGCGTTGTACTCGACTTTAATTATATTGTTGTCGTGGTTTAATTTGAGTTCGTAGACCCAGATATCGTCGTCTTCTTCGAGTTCAACGTGAATGATTCGTCCGTTTAAGTCACGTTCAACGGCCGCGTAGAGTTCTGAAAAAGGGCGAATGTTGCCATTTTTGACCGCTTCATAGACTTCATCCTGATCCTCATCGAACTCAATTCGAGTTCCGGGCTTGTGTACGTCCTGAACCAAAGCATGACCATCTTGCTCGTGATGTTTTTTAGCCATTGTTGGTAATGAGAATAGCACACAGGCAACGATGGCAGACGTCGTAACTATCGGACTTTTAAACATAATCATACCTTCTCGCATTTTCTATCGCTCAGTATACGGACTTGTTTATGAACACCAAGTGAATGGCATTTAGTTAGTTAACTCGTCAGCAAAAATCTTATCGCGCATCTTCCAGAAGCGTCCGGATTTTCTGGCAATAACAAACTGAGGAGGGCGGAATCGATGTTGATTGTTGACCACTTTGGTCGGTGATGACTCGTCAAAGGGGCGATGTTTGTCTGCCAGATGCGGTCGAACAAATTGATCAAGAAAACGCTGCTTTTGCGGTTTGGTAGAGAGTGACCAGAACTCACTAACTTGCGCTTGGTTGTCCCCGATATAAGCGACCTTGAGACTGCTTTTACCTTTATCGTCTTTGTGGACAGAGAGGGTCATTTCACGGCATTCGAAGACTAAGGCATCTTTTAGGTTTAACGCTTCTTTTAGTTTCTTATCTGGATCAACCAGAGTGGCGTCACATTCATGGCAAATTCGGGCGGCGATATCATTGTCTGCCCCGCATTCACCGCAGTATTTGGCGCGAAAACGATAGTTGCAGTGTTCACGCTCACCCGTTTCATCATCTTCAAAATAGCCTTGGCATTTACGGCCAAAGTGTTCGATTAAAAATCCGTTGTTGTCGAGTTTGCCCCAAAAGTTATTATTAAAACCACAGGCAGGGCAAGGGATGGTAATGATTTCACTGTCTGAGTCGGGCTTTGGATCGCCAACTTCTGGCTGATAAAGGTCGTAACTATTGCCTGCGTAATCCAGTACCAGACATTCATCTTTCCCCGGAGATAAGCGTAGTCCGCGACCAACGATTTGCTGATAGAGACTGATCGATTCTGTGGGGCGTAAAATAGCAATAAGGTCGACGTGCGGCGCGTCAAACCCCGTGGTCAATACAGACACGTTGACCAAGTACTTGATTTTTCGCTGCTTGAAGGCGCTGATAATGGCGTCACGTTCAGGTGTCGGGGTATCGCCAATGACGATGGCGGCTTCCCCTTGAGGAAGTAAGCTAAATATTTCTTGAGCATGGCGAACCGTAGCAGCAAATATCATGATGCCCTGTTTCTGGCGAGACATGTGAATGATTTGGTCGACAATTTGCGGGGTGGCTCGCTTGGCTTTGTCGATGACCATATCCATTTCCGACTCTTTATAGCGACCTGTACTGGCTGGTTTAAGCTGCGAGAAATCGTAACTCAGCACTGGTGCGTCCATCATTCTTGCCGGAGTGAGGAACTTTTCATCAAGTAAGTAACGAATAGGCAGTTCGAAAATGCAGTCGCGGAAGAAACGCGGTTCTTCACTTCGCACCAAACCCCGAGAGTGATATTGATAAATCCAGCCCATTCCAAGTCGATAGGGTGTTGCGGTGAGCCCGAGAACCTTAATACCAGGGTTTAGGTTTCGTAAATGGGTAATGACTTTTTGATAGCTGGTGTTCTTATCGTCGGGTACTCGGTGGCACTCGTCGATGACTAAGAGTGAAAATTGATTTTCAAATTGATCGAGATTACGTACCACAGATTGAACCGATGCGAAGACCACTTGTTGGTCTGTCTCTTTACGCCCTAAACCTGCTGAATAGATTGAGCCTTTGAGTCCGTATCCTTCGTACTTCTCGTGGTTTTGTTCGACCAACTCTTTGACGTGGGCAAGTACCAAAACTCTGCCTTTTGCCAGCCTCGCTAATTCAGCGATAACTAAGCTTTTTCCAGCACCAGTAGGCAGTACCAAAACAGCCGGTGTTGAGTGTTGACGAAAGTGATGGATTACGGCTTTTACCGAATCAGACTGGTAAGGGCGGAGTGTATACATAAAATGTGTGAAATAGCTCAACTATTTAGTTTAGTCGCACTATAATACCCCACCTGACTGAGATGAGGTATTCATGCGTTTAGATAAATATCTATGTGATGCATTAGGTGCAACACGTAAAGAAGCAACAAAAATCATTAAAAGTGGCGATGTAACAGTTAACGACGTCGTGCAGAAAAGTGGTGCGGTTAAGATCACTGAAGATTGTACGGTTGAGTGGCAGGGTAGAGAAATACATAAACCCGGTCCACGTTATATCATGCTGTTCAAGCCTGATGGTTTTGTTTGCTCGCATGAAGATGGATTCAATCAAACAGCATTTGTGTTGCTGGACGAAGTGAAAATTGAAGATCTTCACTTTGCTGGTCGCCTCGACGTGGATACTACAGGTCTAGTGTTGATTACTGATGATGGTCAGTGGTCGCACCGAATTACGTCTCCCAAGCATAAGTGTGCGAAAACCTATCGTGTATGGTTGGCGGATCCTGTGCAAGAGGACTACGCAGACAAGTTTGCGGCCGGTATTCAGTTGCGCAATGAGAAAGAGCTGACGCTTCCTGCCAGCCTAGAAGTGGTGAATGCGGAAGAAAATGAAGTATTACTGACGATCACGGAAGGCAAGTATCACCAAGTTAAGCGTATGTTTGCCGCTCTGGGAAATAAAGTTGAACATCTGCACCGCGAACGCATTGGTGAAATCGAGTTGTGTGACACCTTGGAACCGGGCGAATATCGTTATCTGACTGAAGAAGAAATTGAATCTGTCTGGAATTAATAGATAGTTTGGGAAATGCTTTGTTTCCGAATGGGAACTAGTTTTTTATCCGGATTTGATTGAGGATAGATCGGATCACGACATCGTTGATATTTATACATACTGTTTGGTTGCAGCATGGAGGCTGCATCTTATACGCCGCCGAGTAGGAGACTTATGTCTGAAAAATCCTTAGCGAAATCCAATACTCCACATATCAGTTTTCTACTATTTTTAGTGCTGGGTGCGATTGGTGCTCTGACCCCTTTAGCCATTGATATGTACTTGCCAGCAATGCCAGCCATCGCCCGCGATCTTGGTGTTAGTGAGGGTTCGGTACAAGTTACCTTGACCGCCTATACCGCAGGCTTCGCCATTGGTCAGTTAATTCATGGACCATTAGCAGACAGCTATGGACGCAGACCGGTCTTGCTGCTGGGCGTGCTGTTTTTTGGTTTAGCATCGGTAGTCAGTGCAACAACCCATGGCATCGATGCGTTGACTTGGGTTCGCACCGCTCAAGGTTTTGCTGGTGCAGCGGCCGCCGTGATTATCCAAGCGGTTGTTCGCGATATGTTTGACCGAGAGGATTTCACCCGAGCGATGTCATTTGTCACATTGGTTATGACGGTTGCTCCGCTGATTGCGCCTATGATTGGCGGATATGTAGCGGTTTGGTTCGGTTGGAGAGCGATTTTCTGGATTCTTGCTGCATTTTCCTTGGTTGTTATCGCCCTAGTATTGTGGAAGATTCCTGAAACTTTAAGTGCAGAAAATAAGCAACCGCTACGGATCAGAAATACACTTCGCAACTATTTACGCTTGTTTCAAAATCCTGTGGCGATGGGTCTTATCTTCTCGGGAGCGTTTTCTTTTGCAGGCATGTTTGCATTTTTGACCGCAGGTTCGTTTGTCTATATTGATATTTATGGTGTGAGGCCGGATCAGTTTGGTTATTTGTTTGCGCTTAATATCGTTGCAATGATTATTATGACCAGCATTAACGGCAGATTAGTTAAAAAGGTCGGCTCGCATAACATGTTGCGCTTTGGTTTACTGGTTCAACTTATCGCGGGTATTGGTCTATTTGTTACATGGTTGCTCGACGCAGGTCTATGGGGCACGGTGGTGTTTGTGGTGATGTTTATTGGTACATTGTCGACCATCGGCAGTAACACCATGGGACTATTATTGAGTGATTATCCAACGATGGCAGGTACTGCTTCTTCGTTGGCAGGGACTCTACGTTTTGGAACTGGGTCTATTATTGGTGCTGTTGTGGCATTTTTGCCCGGCGGCGTAACCTGGCCGATGATAACGGTTATGAGCTTGTGCTCGGTGATCTCGGCTACCTGTTATTGGGTATTTGGAAGAAAGGCGTAATGTCTGAATATACGGTAGAAATACAAAAACTAGTGAATGCGGCATTGGATGACATTGCTCGAGAGCACAAAGCGGGTAAGCTGGTGAATGGGCCAGTGGCAAACAATCTTTATTTGGTTCGTTGGGTGACCAAAGCGCTAAAATCGCAGCAGTATCCACGTATTGTGGTCGATGACCTGACTCGTTGGCAAAAAAGCGGTCGTTCTAAAGGTAATCAAGCTAGTTTGATGCAGACTTTCCAGCGAATCTCTAAGTTCTATGCGCAGTTTTTCCCACAAGGTGAAGCTGAACGTGTGATTAAAGACAAAGAGATTGATGCGTTTCTTGATGCGATGGAGCAGCAAGGGTGGGAGATCTCAACCTCAGAACCATTAGTCAATTGCGGTAAAGTTCAGATTTTTACTGAAGGTCCAAACTCACTGGCGCTCTGTTCAGATCAGTGTGATAACTGTTTTGATGGCGAAGAGCTAGTGAAACCAATGAGTTGGTTTGTACGTGGTCATCATGCGGATTTTGTTGAGAAAGCATCCGCAGCAGGCTTTATGGTACATAAAGTCACCGACTATAAATCAAATGTGAAATATCACGGTGAGTATTTGATTTTCCCAGCCAATAGAGGCAATCAGCTTGCAGAAATACCTCTGAGTTTGACGGTATAGTCATCGAGCTGTAATCGAAAAGAGCTTCTACGAGTGTGGAAGCTCTTTTGCTTTTCGAACAATGGCTTTGACCATTCCTTTAAAAATAAACATGTGCGCAGGCATCATCGCAAACCAGTAAAGAAGCCCTTTGAAACCTTGGGGGTGCCACCATGCCGTTACGGTTAAGCGCCTAAACTGGCCTACATCCTCAATCAAAAATTCTAATCGACCAAGCCCTGGCCCTTTCATACCAAACAGTAAAGAGATGAACTGCTGTTCTTCACAGCGGATGACCTTCCATGAGTCAATAAAATCGCCTACTTGCAACTGTGGCCCCGACGGGGAGCGTCTGATAGGGCGACCGCCACCGAAAAAAATATCGAGCCATTCTCGCGTGCGCCACAAACTGTTGGCGAAGAAATATCCTTGTTGTCTGCTGCCAATCTGTTTGACCAGTTGCCACAGTTGCTCGGAACTTAACTCTGTCTCAATACTGGCTCCGGTCTGTTTAGGGTAATAACCAAATCCGGGTTGCCAGCGCGAGAGAGCTGCTGGGTCAAATCCCCAAACATTACTACGAACGAAAGTCCCTTCACGCTCTATGCTGTTTTTGACCATGTCAGAAAAACGCACTAGTTGCTGAGGGTAGCGCTGCCTAATGGCTGTCGAGTCAGCGATAAAATCATGTTCTAACCCAGATAGCAGTGCTGCACCGATACTTGAAGGGACAGACGTGATTATGCCAAGCCAATGTGATGCCATCTTTGGGGTCAACAAAGAGGTCGACCATATCGATATTGGTTTGTGGATTGCCTGCGCAATGACTTTAAACTGTTCGCGATAACTGAGAGTGTCGGGCCCGCCTACTTCGAACAACTGATGTTCTGTTGGTGACTCTAACGCGACGGCTAGCAGATAGTGATTGAGATTTTCTAGTGCAATTGGGTTCGCGCGTGAATCGACCCACTTAGGGGTGATCAACAACGGCATGTTGTAGACAAAATCGCGCATGATTTCAAAAGCAGCAGAACCTGGGCCAATAATCACTCCAGCGCGTAACTCAGTGATGGGAACGCCAGAGGAACGGATAATATCCCCCGTCATTCGCCGCGCTTGCAGATGTTTTGAATTGCCAGTCTGAGGTTGAATCGCACTCAGATAGATGACGTGTTGAACCTTACTGTGGGCTAGGGCGGCTTTAAAGTTCTCCGCCAGCGAGATTTCGTAATCAAGGAAATCATGGCCGTGAGCCATACCATGGACTAGAAAATAGATAAGATCAAAGTGAGGCACAAGTTCCATGGTCGCCGCTTGGTCGGCAAGATCAAGATAGCGCAGGGTGAGATTGGGATGAGGTGCCACGCGCGCGCGAAGATACTCGATTTGTCGAGCCGCAGCTGTAACGTGATAACCACGTTGGCAGAGCTGTTCTAGGAGTTGAGAACCCACGTATCCTGACGCCCCCAATACCAGCACTTTCTTCATTTATTTTCCCTGATATTTTTATGGTTTCATATTTAAGCCGATCATATAATAACCAAGTATTTTTTTCTCTATTTTCATGCTGTTGCAGCTCAAGGTGGGCGTTTGTCTATGCTTTCTCAAATCATGCACCATACCCGTGGTGACTTTATCCGCCGTCTGATTGCTATCGCTCTACCTATCACGCTGCAAAGTATCATGTTCTCAAGCCGTAGTTTGGTCGATGTTCTGATGTTAGGCCAATTAGGCGAAGCAGAAATTGCGGCGGTCGGTGTCGCTGCTAGGGCAACGTTTGTTACCACCATTATGTTAGTCGGTGTGACCACAGGTGGGGCCTTGCTGACAGCACAATATTGGGGGGCAGGTGATCGACAAGGGGTGCGTGAAAGCACCGCTTTAACTTGGTTGGTTTGTACCCTATTTGCTGCGCTGACTGCTCTGCTATTTGTTCTTTTCCCAAGCCAGATCATGGGGCTAGCAACCAATGATCCAGAGGTCAATCAACTCGGTAGCGACTATCTGGTCATCACGTCAGTCACCATGTTCGCAGTCGCTTGTGTTGCCAGTATGTCGGTGGGCTTGCGAGCGATGCATAAGCCCGGTATCAGCACCTTTTTTAGTGGCATTGGTATTGTGTCCAACATCTTTCTCAACTGGGTACTGATTTTTGGTAAATTTGGTATGCCTGCAATGGGGATCAAAGGGGCGGCGATAGCAACGGTGATGAGCGGCGCGATAGAGGTGCTCACGCTATTTTGCTACCTGCATGTTAAGCAGCATTTGCTGGCGTTTGGAGTTGATGATATTCGACGAGTCATTGAGTGGAATAGAGTCATCAAGTTCTTGAAACTGTCTCTGCCAACCACTTTTAACTTCTTGGCATGGGCTGGTGGTTTGTTTGCTTATCACGCCATTATGGGACAATCCGGTGTTCAAGGTTTGGCTGCGTTATCAGTGATGACGCCTGTTGAATCTATCGCCTTAGCATTGCTAATAGGAATGTCGAATGCCGCAGCGGTGTTGGTGGGTAATCAGATTGGCGCTAAGAATTATGATGCGGTTTATTATCAAGCTATTGGTGTTACGCTACTCAGCTTACTTGTTGGTGTTGTGGTTGCGATTTTGCTGTTCTTTGTCCAAAGCTCTGTGCTTGATGGTTTTAGCGCGTTGTCTGCCGAAACCCGCGCTTTGGCGGAAAAGTTTATGCTTGTATTGAGTGTTGGTATCGTACTTCGCTCTGTGCCGATGATGACCATTGTAGGCGTGTTGCGTGCAGGGGGTGACGTTAAGTTCTGTCTCTACCAAGATCTGGTTGCTCAATGGCTTATTGGTATTCCTCTTGCTGCGTTTGCGGCGATTGTCTTAGGCTGGCCGCCAGAGTGGATCTATTTGCTGTTTTTGACCGAAGAACTGATTAAATGGTTTGGTTCGCTGTTTAGGATGAGTACACGCAAATGGATACGTAATTTGATCGAAAATTAGATATTGAGCGTCTATTTGATGTGTATAGATGCATATCTTGTGATCTAGTATCCAAATTACTTCCTAGATGGGTCGATTTAGTGTAGATTCACATTCCTATTTGTAAGGTTAACGAGAGAATCGATGTTACAACTGACAGACCTATGTAAGGGCTACTTAGACGGTGGTGAATTTCACCCTGTTTTACAAGGTGCTGAGTTGTCATTGAAACAAGGGGAGCAGGTTGCTCTGATGGGCGAAAGTGGTTCTGGAAAGAGCACTTTACTCAACCTGATAGCAGGCCTTGATACCGTTGATTCTGGTGAAGTTCTTTTCCCCAATTTTGCGATGAACTCTGTCGCAGAGACCAAGCGCACCGCTTATCGTCGTAATAACATTGGCCTTATCTTTCAGCAATTTAACCTTCTTCCGACTCTGAATGTCGCGGATAACATCCGTTTCTGTCGCCAGCTAAAAGGCTTGCCTGAAGATCAGGGACTATGGCGTCAAATTCTCTCTGCTTTGGATTTAATGCCGCTATTAGGTCGCTATCCTGAAGAGGTATCAGGTGGTCAGCAACAGCGTGTTGCGATTGCTCGTGCGTTATATATGGAACCCAAGATTCTTCTTGCTGATGAACCTACGGGAAGTCTTGATGAGCGAAATGCAGAAGCGGTGATGCGTTTGTTAACGAGCTTAACCAGGCAGCTTGACTGTACTTTATTGTTGGTTACGCACAGTGAACGCGTTGCGGAACATATGGAAGGCAGGATAAGGCTCCAAGGAGGGCAGTTGCATGTTATGGCCCGTAGTTAAAGCACTACTTGGCCACTACAGGCGTTATCCTTTTCAAATCCTTCTCGTCTGGCTCGGTCTTACTCTTGGTGTATCACTCTTAGTTGGCGTGACCGCGATTAATAGCCATGCTCGTCAAAGTTATGAGCATGGTGAAAAGCTATTTTCCAACCCTCTTCCATATCGTGTTCGTCCTAAGCATGCCACAAGCAAGATCCCTCAAGGATTTTACATCCAGCTGCGTCGTGATGGATTCCATCAATGTGCACCGTTTGAAAGTTTAAGAGTTGATACCGCGAGCGGTGTCGATTTGATGCTGATTGGTATCGACCCTGTGGCAATGCTGCGTTTTCAACCTGGCGTATTGCTCGAAGATCAGTCAACACTCGCTTTGATGCATCCCCCTTATCCAATCCTTGTCAGTTCGGATCTGGCTGCTCGAATGAAGTGGCAAGACAACGATGTCATTCAGTTAGATAACGGTAGTACGCTTGGTCCGATTATGGTCGACCAAGAAGGGAAGCTAAATGGGACTCGTATTCTAGCCGATATCTCGCTACTGAGAACATTAGCGCGCAGCTCTGGTATCTCCGTGATTGCTTGTGGTGATATGCCACCTGAAAAACTGGCGAAGCTAAAATCTATTCTACCTAATGGCATGGAGTTGAACCGCAGTTCGCGTGCAGAACTAGAATCGCTGACGCAAGCGTTCCACATGAATTTGAGTGCGATGGGGATGTTGGCTTTTTTAGTCGGTCTGTTTATCTTCTATCAGGCGATGTCGCTGTCTCTCACTCAGCGTCAACGGCTAGTGGGTATCTTGCGCCAGACTGGCGTATCAGGCTGGCAACTTGCGCAGGCCTTGTTGCTGGAGCTGCTTGCATTGGTCTTGGTGAGTTGGTTGTGCGGCAACTTGCTGGGCATGCTGTTAGCAAACCAACTGATTCCAACAGTGTCAGCAAGTTTAAGCGATCTTTACGATGCTAACGTTGGTTTGGCGATTAGCTGGAACTGGCAAGCGAGTCTTTACAGTTTGTATCTTTCGGCCGCAGGTGCCATTGTCGCCTGTGCGTGGCCTTTGGTGCGCTTACTGCGTTCTCAGCCTGTTCGTCTTACCACGCGATTGTCACTGGCTCGCTTTACTGGTGCAGAGTTCACTATTCAAGCATTGCTGGCATGTGCATTCTGTATGGCCGCGATTGCGATTTATCAGGCTCCGCAGACACAAGAGTCGGGTTTTGCCATTATTGCTTTGATGCTGTTAAGTGTCGCACTGTTCACGCCTTATATTATTTGGCGAGTGTTCGAAAGCCTTTCATATTCACTTCGCTGGGTAAAAGTGCGCTGGTTCTTCGCCGATGCGGCTGCAAGTATGAGCTATCGAGGTGTCGCTACAATGGCCTTTATGCTCGCGATGGCGGCCAATATCGGTATTGAAACGATGGTCGGCAGTTTTAGGGATACCACGGATAAATGGTTAAGTCAGCGTTTAGCGGCAGATCTCTACATCTATCCGAATACCAGTACCGCGGCTCGAATGAGTGGTTGGTTAGCTAAACAGCCAGAGGTTGAGTCGGTTTGGTGGCGATGGGAAAAAGAGGTCTCTACCTCCTATGGTGCACTGCAAGTGGTGAGTACCGGACCGTCTGAAGGTGAGTTAGGCGCTCTGACGGTCAAGCTTGGTATTCCTGACTATTGGTATCATCTCCACCACTCTAAGGGGGTCATGGTGAGTGAATCGATGGCACTTAAGCTCGGGATTCGTCCCGGAGATTACATCGATCTTGATGGAAAACTAGGGCAAGGTTGGCAAGTCGTTGGGGTCTATTATGACTATGGCAACCCGTATAACCAAGTGCTCTTGTCCCATCGAAATTGGCTTTACGCTTTTGCTGGAAGCGGTATGGTCGCTTTGGGCACTGTGCTCAAGGAGGATGTCAATCCGATTGGTTTGAAACGCCGTCTCGAGGCGGTGTTTAGGCTTGATTCTGAGCGAGTGTTTGACAATAGTGATATTCACAAACATGCACTGCGCGTGTTTGACCGTACTTTCTCCATTGCGGATACGTTGGGCAATATTACGTTGGTCATAGCGGTGTTTGGTATTTTCTTCGCTACAGTCGCGGGGGAGGTTTCTCGTCAGAAACACATAGCTTTGCTTCGCTGTGTCGGTATATCTGGACGAGAGCTGATCTTAATGGGCAGTTTGCAGCTGTTTGTTTTCGGTGCTATCTCGATGTTGATTGCCATGCCGTTGGGGCTTGCTTTGGCACGCCTTGTGGTGGATATCATCATTAAACAGTCATTTGGTTGGACTCTGGAACTACAATTCATACCAACCGAATATCTTCAGACTGCGTCGCTAGCTATGCTCTCTTTGATGTTGGCTGGGGCGTTGCCTGTTCTACGGATGGTGAGAAATACGCCGATGAAGTCATTAAGGGATGCGTTGTAAATGAAGAGCTCGAAATTCACGCTCGTGATCATAGCAATTATCGCTATTGCGGCAGGTATATTTTCAGCACTTTATTTTCATCACTCGAACCAACTCGACAGCGTCGACAACCACAATGGAATGAACGCGATGTTCCGCTCTCAAGCGGATAAAGTGTTTGAACCAGTGCTGCCTGACACTCCTGTGGTGTTGCCTGAAGACTTCGCGTTTCACAACCAATATCAGCATGGATGGTGGCACTTCTTTGCTAATGTCGTTGATAAAAGAGGCAACCAATACGGTGTCCAATGGAGTTACTTCCGTATCGCGAACAGCGACAGTAACTTGTCAGGTTGGCAAAGCCCTCAACTCTATATTTCTCATGTTGTTATTTCTGATAAGCACCGTGTCTGGCGTGAGCAGCGAGTCGCACGGGGTGGGATCGGACAAGCCGGCATGACGGTCAAACCATTCAAATTATGGATTGATAATTGGTTCTGGCGCTCTTTGGGACAGACACCTTTCCCTGGGCTATTGGACGCTCAGACGGATACTTTTGGTCTTCGCCTCACCACGTCGACGCGCGGGCCGTTTGTCATTCCCGGAGAACGTGGTTACGTTGTTAAACACGATTTGTTGCCCATCGCTTCTCACAATATAACAGCCCCATTTTTGAACGTTAAAGGCCTGTTGGATCTTGGCGGAAACAAGGTTGTGCCAGTCGAAGGCAAAGGCTGGATGAGCAAAGAGTGGGGAAGTGGTTTGCTAGCCGAAGGGCAACAAGGCTGGGATTGGTTTGTGTTCCAGCTTGATGATGAGACAACCTTGTCGGTTAGTCGCTATCGTCATGATCAGCAGCTGCCTTATTTGTTCGGCACGCTATCAACCAATGATGGCAAAGTCGTTACGCTCACCAATGATCAAATCGATATCACGCCCGTGCTGTCCGCCGATTTCAACAATGGAAGATCGATTCCTATGCAATGGGCAATCAATGTCCCTGATTATGGAATCCGATTAAATACCCAAGTATTGAACTCCAACTTGTGGCTTCCTTTTGTTTTGCCATATTGGGAAGGGCCAATTACCACAACGGGAAGTCACAAATCCAAGGGGTTTATGCAACTTACCGGTTACTAACCTCGATTTTGATGGGTGTACAAACTGTTGTGTTTCAATCGTACCAGAGCCACTTCTCTTGTAATATGAAGTGGCTTTTGCGTTTTTATATGGAAAAGCGTTGATTTTGCCTATAATTAATTAAGGAAAATAAATGGCATTCGAACGGTTTTCATCGGAAAAACCGAATCATTTACTCTAAAGAAGCGATTTTTACTGTGTTGGCGAACTCTATAAACTCAACTGTATTCTTTGTTAATCGCTTATTAACATAATAAATATAAGGGCAATATAATGAATGACATGATTCGCGATTTCTTCAAAATGGAGTCTGCCGGGGGCATTCTGCTGGTAATTGCGGCTGCAGTTGCTATGACAATCGCAAATACATCGTTGAATGATGCATACCAAGGTTTTCTTCATACCTACGTATTTGGTATGTCTGTGTCGCATTGGATCAACGATGGCTTGATGGCTGTCTTTTTCTTGCTAATCGGTTTGGAAGTAAAACGAGAGCTACTTGAAGGTGCTCTTAAATCAAAAGAAACAGCTATCTTCCCAGCAATCGCAGCCGTTGGCGGTATGCTCGCTCCAGCTTTGGTTTACATTCTGTTTAACTATGGTGATGCACAAGCTGTTCAAGGCTGGGCGATTCCAGCCGCGACGGATATTGCGTTTGCTTTAGGTATCATGGCGCTGCTCGGCAAGCGTGTACCAGTGAGTCTGAAAGTTTTCTTGCTTGCGCTGGCTATTATTGATGACCTTGGTGTTGTTGTGATCATCGCGCTATTTTATACGGGTGATCTCTCTACTTCAGCGCTGGCGGTTGGCTTCGCAATGACAGCGGCACTGTTTATCTTGAACTCTAAGAAAGTGACTAAGCTAACACCTTATATGATTGTGGGTGCTATCTTGTGGTTTGCGGTGTTGAAGTCAGGTGTCCACGCTACGCTTGCAGGTGTTGTGCTCGGTTTTGCGATTCCTCTACAAGGTAAGAAAGGAGAGCACTCGCCACTGATACATATGGAACATGCGCTTCACCCATACGTTGCGTTTGGTATCCTGCCACTGTTTGCTTTTGCAAACGCAGGCATCTCGTTGGAAGGTGTGTCGTTAGACGGTCTGACATCCATGCTTCCTCTGGGTATCGCGCTTGGTCTATTGATTGGTAAACCTCTAGGTATCTTCTCGTTCAGCTGGTTAGCAGTGAAATCAGGTATTGCGAAACTGCCTGAAGGTATTAACTTTGTGCATATCTTCGCTGTGTCTGTGTTGTGTGGTATCGGTTTCACCATGTCGATCTTCATCTCTTCACTGGCATTTGGCTCTGTTAACGCTGAGTTTGATACCTACGCTCGTTTGGGTATCCTAATGGGCTCAACGACAGCGGCTGTATTGGGTTACTTCCTACTACACGTGTCGTTGCCAAAGAAGGTCGCTAGTGTTGAGGGTAGTGAGCAAGTGAACTCTCAGCACTAATTCAAAACAGACAGCATTAGTATTAGAAACGCCCCGTAGAGACGGGGCGTTTTTTTACCTATGGATTTTTGTTTGGGCTACTTTTCAATGATGGTGAAAATAGTCCACTCTTCAACAACTTCTTCTTTCAGGCCTACCACCGTTGCGGTTACGCGACGATTTAAAGCATGAGAGGTTTCGTCATCGCCTTCTGCTTCTAGACGCGACTCACCGTAACCGACGATGGTGACGCGCTTTGGATCCACTTCATACGAAAGTAGTTCGTCTTCAACGGCGTGAGCCCGTTTTTTTGATAGCTCAAGGTTATAGTTGGGATCACCCACTTTACTGGCATAGCCTTGAATTTGAATTGACGCAGATTGGTAGCTATCAAGAAATTCTGCCATGGTCTGGATCTGATCGGAGAAGATTGGGTTGATTTCATAAGAGTCATTGGCGAACAAAATTCTGAGTTGTCTCTGTTCTTGTTCGACAATCGCTGCGCCACAGCCATCATTATCTACCATGGCGCCAACGGGTGTGCCAGGGCATATATCACGTGCATTCACCACACCATCTTTATCTTCGTCAGTCAGGTCTGATATTTGATTGGCGATAGGCGTTTCGATGTAGTCGTATTCGTCCTCTGCATTGGCTGCACTGAATGGAACGATAAACAGTAAAGTGAGAGGGATTAGGTGTTTGTTCATCATACTTAGTACTCCATTCGCTTAGTCCAAGCCTCAGGGGTATCGACCAATAACGCATCTAACAGATTGCCAGTTGCATTCATAACGCGGTACTTGGCGTATTGTTCTGCATAGTGTGCATCAAGGTAGTCCTTACGCGCTTCAAACAGTTCATTTTCAGTGTTGAGTAGGTCAAGTAAGGTACGTTGGCCAATCTGATATTGCTTTTGATAGGCAATGACTGTCTCAGATGCAGAATCAACGTGGTCGGCTAAGAAGTTTTTCTGTTGCAGTGTTAAGTCTAGTGCACTCCAAGATAGGCGAAGGCTTTCCTCAACTTGGCGATATGCATTATCGCGCAAATCTTTAGCTTGGTTGAGTTGGAACGCTGCTCGTTCCGACAAATCACTGTCAGAACCGCCATTATAAAGGTTGTAACGCATGCGGAGCATCGCAAGTGTTTCATCACTGCTGCCTCGATCACCGCCGGCATCGTCTCGCCATGTTTGGCTTGCTTCGATCGAAAGTGTGGGGAAGTAGTTACCTTTAGACTGCTTGTATTGGAAACGAGCAGAATCGACGTCGACTTGAGACACTCTAATAACTGGATGCTTATCAAAGGCTTCGACAAGAGCGTCCGTTAACGACAATGGCAGCTTTGATTCATCAGCTCGCGGGTAAATCAGACCTAATGGCTCTTGTCCAACTAAGCGACGGAATTGAGTGTGTGTGTCGATGAGGTTGTTTTGTGCTGCCAATAGATTGCCGTGTGCTTTGGCGATCCGAGCTTCTACTTGTGAAACATCGGCTGTTGAGCCGATCCCTGAACTCGCGCGGCGTGATATGTCACGATAAATCTCTTTATGAACCGCAAGGTTACTTTCGGATAGGGCAAGCACCTCTGTCGCCTTTACTGCATCCAGATAAACTTGTGTCACCCGAAGTGCTATGTCGGAAGCATCAGCAATAAGTTGATAGCGGATAGATTCAGCGTCTGCTGCGGTTCTATCCATATCATTTAAAGTTGCATTGCCGTCCCATAGCAATTGGGTCAGACTAATACTTGCTTCTTTTCTTGTCAGATCGGTGTCCGATCGTCCGGTCAACTCAGCGGGATTAATGCCTTCATAACCAATGCCCGCGTCCAAATTTAAGCTTGGCAAATAGGCACCTGTTGATGCATCTGCTTGCTTGACTGCACTTTGGAACTCGTTGAAGGTGCTTTTTATTTCAGGGTTGGTTGCAAGAGTAATTGCGACCGCTTGCTCAAGTGTCTGTGCTTGTACCGATAGGCAAGCTAGCAGTACACCACTTGCAATGAGTGACTTTTTCCAGTTCAAGGTAGCCTCCTTAATCAGTGCTATGTTTCCGGCGCTTTTTAAGCGTGTGTTTAGCCTGTGGCGAGTATCAAAAGCTTAGTTGACATATCTGTAATTTGAGAATTTTTGTGTCACAAAAGTGAGACCTAATATTAATGACTTAGTAACTTTCGTTAGCACTTTGTTGCTATTAACTAGATTGTCAGTAGCTTAGGGGCTAGTTTTTAAGGTGTAGAGGTATGCGTAATTTGTATCTTCACACTGGTGGAGAGGGGGGGAGCGCATACCGTTTGTATGGGGAACCTGCTTATGAATGCGAAGAGCTTAGCGCCGTTTATGCTTGCCAGCACAACTGTTTTGATTGACGTAAATGGTGATGTCCGAGAGTTGTTGCCAGGCGAAGTTCCGGCACCCGGTGAAGTGATAGTAGTCTTGGGACAAGACGCTACAGCCAATGCTGATTCACCGACTGGGATAGAGGCACAGTTAATCGGAGAAGGGGGAAACCTCGATCTCAACCTAGATAATGAAATCGCTTCGATTATTGAGCAAATTGAGCAAGGTGTCGACCCAACTCAGAACGACGATTTCGCGACCGCCGCCGGAGGACAGGATGGCTCAAGCCTCACTGGCTCGGGAGATATCGACCGTACTGGTGCAGAAACATTAGCAGAGACTCAATTTGATACTTCAGGATTGGAGTCTCAAGGTTTGTCGGAAACGCAAAGTCTTGCCTTGTTGGATATTGTTGCGGCACAGCTTGTTATTGAACTTGAAGCGCCAGTGTTTGACGCAGAGAGTTACGATTTCTCTTATGATGAAAACTCAGAACCAGGTACGGTAATCGGAACCGTTTCTGCGACGGATCTTGAGGGTGACAGTGTCACATATTCTTTGGTGTTTGAAGATGGTGACCCACTAGCCGATTACTTTGCCATTGATTCGGATACAGGGGAAATATCACTGACGGAAGCAGGGGCTGCCGCCTTCACCAATGATTTTGAAGATGAAGGTAGCTTAAATAGCCACAACCTTGTTGTACAGGCCAGCGATGGTACTAACATCTCCCAAGTTTTAGTTACTTTAAATGAGTTGGATGTCAATGAAGCACCTGAGTTTGATCAACCTGAAGGTGGTTATTCGTTCACCTACAACGAAAATTCTTCTGACGCCTATGTGATAGGTACCGTGACCGCCACCGATGAAGATGCGGGTGATGTGGTGAGCTACAGCATCAGTTCGAATGTTCAGCTTGCAGGCCAAGACTTGTTTGAAATCGACAGTGCTACCGGCGAAATCTCCCTCACCGCAGCAGGGGTGGCCGCGTTTACCAATAACTTTGAATTACTTTCTAACGAGCACTCTATTACGGTGGTGGCGTCAGATGGTGAACTCACTACGGAAGTCGTGGTTGACCTAACGGAGCTTAACGTTAACGAACTACCAGTTACCGAAGACTTTAACGTTGATGCGGGTGAAGCGATCATTGTGCCGATTATATTCGACTCTGATGACGAACTACTCGACCACATTTCAGATGAAGATGATGACTTTAATGGTGTTGAGCTCAACGTGATGATCACCTCTTTGCCACAATACGGCACCTTGCTCTATACCGATGACTTTGGTGAAACCAGAGTGATTACTGAAGCAGATCTTCACGTATTAGGTAATGATATTGACCCTGCTAAGTTATTTGATCCTAGCAACTTTACTTTTGTCCCAGGACCGGGCGAGCCATTTGAAATGGGGTATAGCGGCGACCCAGAGAATATTGTTCTTGACGAAGATGGCTTCTATAACTGGGGTGAGTGGGTCAGTGATACCGAACGTCTAATCACTTTAGAGAATGGCAATACCATCGGCATATCGATTGTCGACAACAACGATAAACCGCTCAAACAATACACCGGCGGCCCTGCCCATGTTGGTTGGGGTATCGGTGATACCGATGGTAGTGGTATGAATAAAGAGGAAAAATTAATCGTTGATCTTAGCAACAACCCTCTCGGTGTGGTGACCTTTGGCTTAGATGGTATGGGGGGCTCATTTGTCGCCAACAGTAATGTCTATGTCGAGGTTACATATACGTTTGCCGATGGTACGACTCATGTAGAGCAATACCATAAAGATGAGGGTGACGTGGGTAACGAGCAAATTCTTTACGAATTTAGTTACTCCTCTCCAGATAACCCAATTGTTCAGATGGAACTAAGTTCGACAGGGGGCAACTGGGAGTTACGTTACTTGTCAGGTACACAAGATATCACTGAAGACATCACTTTTGACTATGTGGCTGTCGATTCAGATTTAGCAGTGAGTAACGAATCAACCGTGACCATTGATGTATCGGAATCTCCAGAGTATGAAGTGCTTTCCGCAGCTCAAGGAGATGAAATGAATGCCGATTTGGGTAATCAAATGATGCTCGGTGATAGCGAGGACAACGTGTTCACTTGGCTCGATGGTACCTTAGATAACGGAACCGATGTTGTTGACAACTTTGAGCTCGGTAGTGATTTGATCGATTTACGCGGTATTTTGGAACAAGATGACAGCGTACTGCTGGGTGATCTTATCGATTCCATCAGCACTGAAATAGACGGTGATGACATTGTTATGACCGTGTCAGATGAGGGACGAGAGCAAACCATAGTGTTAGAGGGAATGACCACAGCCTTTGAAGAGGCAGGTTTCATCGAGAACAATGCGATCACCAATGAGTTGGAATTATTGGCTCAAGTATTGAAAACAGATGCAGTATAATTAACCAATAAAATGGCCAGCCAAACGGTTGGCCTTTTTGATAATTGAGTCATTATTTCAAAAGTGCAGGTCAAAAAATATTGCCAGATGAATTCGAATTATGTTAATTTTCGCGGCAATCTCGGAGATGAGTCGTAATTCGATATTCTGGGGGATACGCGTGATGGCATTCGGGCTGAGTGAACATCACGTAGGGTAGGTATCGACAAACCCTTTTGTCGATAGACGGGATACTTATGTCGCTGAAGACATGTGAATGGGAAACCCAACATTGAATCCACTAAACAAAACTACACTAATCAGCTTAGTTCTACCGCAATGCCCTGTTTTACAAGACAGTTGCATTACTGAACCTTGATCTAAATTTTCTTCTATGTAGTCCATCGTAATGATGGAGCGAATTGTCGTACGCGTTATTTATTTCGATCGCGGAACGGCTTGCTTTACCCTCAATTCAGACATTGTTCTGCTGAGGGATAATTACATTTCAAGGGATTAGATCATGAGCACAGCCTTTGAAGTCGATAACGCAGTGATGAACACCGATATCGCAACCCCTTTTTCTACACAAATTCCAGTATTGAATGGCATCTACGATTTGACGCCAGACCAAGTACTGATTGATCAAGAGCAGCACGAATCTGCCGTACGCTCTTACCCTCGTCGTCTACCTATCGCAATCAAGCAAGCCTACGGTGTGCTTGTTGAAGATACCCGCGGACAGCTATTTCTAGACTGTTTGGCTGGTGCTGGTACGTTGGCATTGGGCTATAACCATCCAGAGATCAACCAAGCACTTAAGGATGAACTTGACAGCGGTTTGCCATATCAGACTCTTGATATTGCAACGGAAGCCAAAACAAAATTCATTAAGAGTGTTAAGCACTTTCTTCCTCAGCAATTAGGCGACAACTGTGTTATTCAGTTTTGTGGTCCTTCGGGCGCTGACGCCGTTGAAGCTGCGATCAAATTAGCTAAGCAGACTACTGGTCGTAATACCATGTTCGCTTTCCGAGGTGCATACCATGGTATGACTAACGGAACCATGGGCATGATGGGTAACTTGGGTACCAAGGCTCGTCGTACCGGTTTGATGTCTGATGTTCACTTTATGCCTTTCCCTTACAGCCTACGCTGTCCGTTTGGATTGGGTGGTGATGAAGGCGCTAAAGCAAGTATCCGGTATATCGAACGTCTGCTAAACGATGATGAAGCGGGCATTATGAAGCCAGCCGCCATCATTGTAGAACCAGTGCAGGGTGAGGGTGGGGTCATTCCTGCGCCTGCTTTTTGGTTACGTGAGTTACGTCGTATCTGTGATGAACACGGTATCCTACTAATTTTTGACGAAATTCAGTGTGGTGTTGGTAAAACTGGCTACAACTTCGCGTTTGAAGAAGCGGGTATCATTCCTGATGTACTGTGTTTATCAAAGGCGATTGGTGGCGGTATGCCTATGTCGTTGCTGGTTATCAACAAGCAGCACGACACATGGAAACCAGGTGAACACACAGGGACTTTCCGCGGTAACCAACTTGCGATGGTATCGGGTGCCAAAGCACTAGAAATTATCCAACGTGATAACTTAGTTGAGCATGCCAACATCGCAGGTCAATATCTGCGTCTTGGTCTTGAAGGCATTCAAAAGCGAGTAGATTGTATCGCAGAAGTGCGTGGCAAAGGCTTGATGCTAGGTGTTGAGATCCGTAAGCCAGGCAGTGAACTGAATAAATTCGGTGAGCCGGTATCTGATGGTCAACTGACACTGAAGATTCAGCGTGCAGCGCTAGAGCGTGGTCTGATGGTAGAAAAAGGTGGGCGTGACGGTTCGGTTATCCGTTTCCTTCCTCCTCTGATTATCTCTTTCGAGCAAATCGATTTTGCGTTACGTGTGATTGAAGAAGCGATTCTTGTTGCTGGCGGCAACCCAGTGTCCCCTGAGCAGGCGAATGAGAGCTGGAAACAGCACTTTATCCAAACTGGTGAAGCAGGCGGTCGTGAGTTTGCCAAAATGATGAACCACGCGACTTCAGCGATGAAAGCCGTGTTTGAACAAGTTGACGCGCCATACTCTGGTCTAGAACCAAAGCTATTGGAGCAAGCGATCAACTCTGTTGACCTAGATAACAGAAACGCGCCACTTGCAGACATTATTGGTGAAACGGCGGAATTAGTCGCGAAAAACTCAATCATTGTTCAGCATCCAGACTGTATTGCTCATCTACATACGCCACCATTGATGCCATCGGTAATCGCGGAAGCGATGATCGCGGCGCTAAACCAATCAATGGATTCTTGGGATCAATCGTCAGCAGCCACTTATGTTGAGCAAAAAGTCGTAGACTGGATGTGCAGCAAGTATGACCTAGGTTCAAAAGCAGACGGTGTATTCACTAGTGGTGGTACGCAAAGTAACTTAATGGGTTTGTTGCTAGCGCGTGACTGGGTAGCGGATAGACTGAACTCTCACTCAGTGCAAAAGCAAGGCTTACCTGATTACGCCTCAAAGCTTCGCATTCTGTGTTCGAAAAAGTCTCACTTCACAGTACAGAAGTCCGCATCTCTGCTTGGGCTCGGTGAAGGCGCGGTATGCTGCGTTGATGCCAATCCAAATGGCACGATGAAAGTGGCAGCGTTACAGGCAGAAGTTGAGGCTCTGCTGGGTCAAGGCCTGATTCCTTTCGCGGTCGTGGGTACAGCGGGGACAACCGATCATGGCGCCATTGATGACCTAGCGGCAATTGCCGATCTCGCACAGCAAAACCAGATGTGGTTCCACGTTGACAGTGCTTATGGTGGTGCGCTGATCTTAAGCAGCCACAAAGACCGTCTAGCGGGTATTGAGCGTGCAGATTCTGTTAGCGTTGATTTCCACAAGTTGTTCTATCAAACAATCAGTTGTGGTGCGATTCTCCTTAAAGACAAAGCTAACTTCCGATTCCTACTTCACCATGCTGATTATCTGAATCGCGAACATGATGAGCTACCGAATCTGGTCGATAAGTCAATCGCGACGACCAAGCGTTTTGATGCGTTAAAAGTGTTCATGACAATGCAGAGTGTCGGTCCAGATGCCCTGGGAGAAATGTATGATCACGTTATTGAACAAACTCAGCGTGTTGCTGAACTTGTTGACGTACATGAAGGGTTTGAGTTACTGGCTCAGCCTTCTCTTTCTACGGTGCTGTTCCGTGCGGTGAATCCAAACGCCACTGATCTCGATGAGCTGAATAAAGTCGTAAGACTAGAGGCTTTAGTCCGCGGAATAGCGGTGCTAGGTGAGACTATGGTTGATGGTAAATCGGCACTGAAGTTTACAATTTTAAATCCATGTTTAAAGATTTCTGACTTCGAATCTTTACTGAACAAAATCAATACACTGGCGATTGAGCTAGCAAAATAAAGGTAACAAATACTATGGCTATTCTACAAATTGGTGCAGGTGGTGTCGGATGGGTTGTTGCTCACAAAGCGGCACAAAATAACGATGTTCTAGGTGATATTACCATCGCTTCGCGCACAGTCGGTAAATGTGAAAAAATCATTGAGTCTATTCAAAAGAAGAACAACCTCAAAGATCCTTCTAAAAAGCTAGAATCTCGCGCAGTGAATGCAGATGACGTGGATGCGTTGGTTGCACTGATCAACGACGTTAAACCTGATCTTGTTATTAACGCTGGTCCTCCGTGGGTCAACATCAAGATTATGGAAGCATGTTACCAAACTAAAGTTAGCTACCTAGATACCTCAGTTGCTGTAGACTTGTGCTCAGAAGGTCAGCAAGTTCCTCAAGCGTACGACTGGCAATGGGGTTACCGTGAGAAGTTCGAACAAGCGGGTATCACAGGTATTCTTGGCGCAGGTTTCGATCCAGGTGTGGTATCAGTATTTGCAGCGTATGCAGTTAAGCATCTGTTCGATGAAATCGACACGATTGACGTGATGGACGTAAACGCAGGTGACCATGGTAAGAAGTTTGCGACAAACTTTGACCCAGAAACAAACATGCTTGAAATCCAAGGCGACTCATTCTACTGGGAAAACGAAGAGTGGAAGCAAGTACCGTGTCACTCACGTATGCTTGAATTTGACTTCCCACTTGTAGGTAAGCATAAAGTTTACTCAATGGCGCACGACGAAGTTCGTTCAATGCAAGAGTTCATTCCAGCAAAACGTATTGAGTTCTGGATGGGCTTTGGTGACAGATACCTAAACTACTTCAACTGTATGCGTGATATTGGTCTACTGAGTCCAGAGCCATTAACACTGCATGACGGTACTGTTGTACAGCCTCTTCATGTTCTAAAAGCACTACTGCCAGACCCTACTTCCCTTGCACCGGGTTACACAGGTAAAACCTGTATCGGTACTTGGGTTCAGGGTAAGAAAGACGGCAAAGAGCGCAGTGTCTTCATCTACAACAATGCGGACCATGAAGTTGCATATGAAGATGTAGAACACCAAGCGATTTCTTACACAACGGGTGTTCCTGCAATCACTGCTGCGCTTCAATTCTTCCGCGGTAAGTGGGCGGACAAAGGCGTGTTCAACATGGAACAGCTTGACCCAGATCCGTTCCTAGAAACAATGCCAGAAATCGGCCTAGATTGGCATGTTCAGGAACTGGAAGTTGGTCAGCCTGTTATCCATAAGCTGAAGTAATCGGCCTGAACGACTGACAGATAAAATTTAAGCCGATGCTTTGCATCGGCTTTATTCGATTTTAGAGTGAACCTACTCAAGGTATTAGAATGCAACATAACGAACTTAAAACCCCTTACTTTATGATCAATGAAGATAAGTTGGTTGAAAACCTCGAGAAAGCGAAACAGCTTAAAGAGATTTCAGGCGTTAAGCTGGTGCTGGCGCTGAAATGTTTCTCAACTTGGGGGGTGTTTGACATCATTAAGCCGTATCTTGATGGTACAACAAGCTCAGGCCCGTTTGAGGTTAAGCTTGGCTACGAAACATTTGGTGGCGAAACACACGCTTATAGCGTCGGATACAGTGAAGAAGACGTACGTGAAGTTGCGGATATCTGTGACAAGATGATCTTCAACTCTCAAAGCCAGTTGGCAGCCTACCGTCACATTGTTGAGGGCAAAGCATCACTAGGATTACGTTTGAATCCAGGTGTGAGCTATGCAGGACAAGACCTTGCTAACCCTGCGCGTCAGTTTTCGCGCTTAGGTGTTCAAGCCGATCACATTGAGCCGCAAATTTTTGACGAAATTGATGGCGTGATGTTCCACATGAACTGTGAGAACAAAGATGTGGACGCATTTATCGGCTTGCTTGATGCTATCTCAGAGCAGTTTGGCGAATACCTCGACAAACTTGATTGGGTAAGCATGGGTGGTGGTGTGTTCTTCACTTGGCCTGGCTACGATATCGAAAAACTAGGTTTGGCGCTAAAGGCGTTTGCGCAAAAACACGGCGTTCAAATGTATCTAGAGCCGGGTGAAGCAATCATCACTAAAACCACTGATCTTGTTGTGACTGTGGTTGATATTGTTGAGAACGTAAAGAAAACGGCTATTGTTGATTCGGCGACAGAAGCACACCGTTTGGATACGCTTATTTACAATGAGCCAGCATCGATTCTTGAAGCATCAGAGAACGGTGAGCACGAGTACGTAATTGGTTCTTGTTCTTGTCTGGCTGGCGACCAATTCTGTGTTGCTAACTTCGAACAACCACTAAAGATTGGTCAGCGTCTGCACATTTTGGACAGTGCAGGTTATACCATGGTTAAACTCAACTGGTTTAACGGGCTTCGCATGCCTTCGGTTTACTGTGAACGCTCTAATGGTTCGATCGAAAAGCTGAACGAGTTCGACTACTCAGACTTTAAACGTTCATTGTCTCAATGGTCAGTGAAATAAGATTGACTGACTTCGACTAGCAACGAAAAAGAGAGCGACATTGGCGCTCTCTTTATTTAACAAACTGCCTTAGCTTTCAACTAAGACGCGAGTATCTTCACTGAGAGACTCCAGTTCATTAGCGACATCTTTGATGTCCAGTTCTTTTGGTAATCTTATTGCCATATTTGCGGTAAATAGACTTGAACTGACACCGCCACCACCAGCGATAAATACGCGTTGACAATCCATATCTAGAATATTAATACCTTGGCCATCAAGTACATGAGTGATCTCATTGACAATACCCGCTCGATCGTTGGAATCGAGTCTTAATTGGTAGATGGTATCAACGTGATGATTGGCCTGATCGGATTCCGTTATTTGTACCAGTAAATCTGGGTGACCATTGAAAGCATCTTTGACCACCTCGGTATTCTCAGTAGGCAGCTCAACTTTTATTACCGCAGCAACTTGATCCTCAATAAAATTAACTTTGCTGATTAACCACTTACCACCATTCTCATGGGTGATTGCGGCTAACTGCTTAATTGTCGCAGGTGTTGCTTTACCGACGAAATTAACGATAAATGTGCTTTGCATAGTGGGCCTCCTAGCGTTGATACAGGCAAGATTCATCGGTCCAAACCTATAGGAGGATGACTGCCTAAATTCAGTTTAGGATTGTGGCAAATGTTAGGTTTGACTTGGGTCAACTTTTAAACCTAATCTATTGTTGGCATTACTAATATCACGTAGCGAGCACAAAAAAAGCGACGTGGAGACGTCGCTTTTTCATAGGATTGAGAGGTATTTAGAAGGTGATTTTCATTTCTACGCCGTAGAAAACATCATCGTAGCTTGCACCCGCATCCATGGCGAACTTAGCTGCATCTTGGTTACCAAACCAAGGTTTGCTGCTGTACTGGAACTCAGCGCTGCCGCCCCATGCGTCACTGACCCAGCCATGAATATGGCCAACAGGGTTGAGGAAGAATAGGGTAATGCCACCCATGGTATCAGAACCCATGACTTCGCCACCAGAAGCTACGATATCTTGTTCTGCTTCGAACATCATTTCACCAACAACCGCACCAAAGAACGGAGTAATGAAGATATCTTGCCATGACGGGATCTCTGCGAAGGCCTCGACGCCGTATTCCCAGAAGAATGTCGACATAGTGGCAGAGTAAAGGAACGACTCAAATTCATTGAATCCAGCATGGCGAGCTGCGGTGTAGTAAACACCCCCAAAATATGGGTGCATGATGTAGTTGAGGAAATGTTCATCACGGTCCCAAACTGGGCCATCAGTGACGTTATCTTTCCATTTTTTACCAAGGCCACTTAAGTCACGATCTTCTTCATCCCACTTTGTGATAGATTCTGGAAGTAGTGTCATCAAGCCGACAGTTGCAACGCTTAAACCTAAGATGGTGTAAGTCTGACCCATAAGGTAGTCCCAATCTTTTTCGCTTGAAGGCGTGAGATATTTTGGCAGCCCCTGATCTTCAAGTTTGAGATCATTTTCGGTCAAACTTAACCAATAAGGATCTTTAGATTGATATTGATAGGAGTGATTGTAGAACGTGTCGGTCTCAGCTTGATCTACTGTATACGAAAACTCAATGTGTTGATTTGATTCATAAACATTAGCGTTGGCGCAAGCAGACGCTGACAACATTAAAGCAGCAATGCTTTTTTTGAACACAGAAAACTCCATCGTTATTATTTTAATGATCAGGTTCACAATTATCTTATAAACTTAGCGGAATAGAAACCCGTAATTGTCCTAAATAAGTAATTGGTTCGATTTTAGGACTATGAGAATAGTATTTATAAGTTAAACTCACGAACGTGAGAGGTTTCCCACAAAGGATAAATGATGTTAAAAATCGCAATGCTAAGCACTGGGGAAGAAGTTCTTCACGGAGATATTGTTGATTCCAATGCTGCGTGGTTGTCACGTCGATTTTTCGAAAATGGTTACAGTCTGACCAAACGTTCAACGGTTGGCGATGAAATGTCTGCGCTAGTGGAAGAGCTTATGATGCTCAGTTTCAATAGCGACATTGTCATTGTAAATGGTGGTTTGGGGCCAACTAGCGATGATTTAAGTGCTCAGGCAGCCGCAGAAGCCGCCGAAACAGAGTTGGTGCTGTATCCTGAATGGTTGGAAAAACTAGAGCGTTTTTTTGCTGCTCGTGGTGTCACTATGCCAGAAAGTAATCGCAAACAAGCCATGTTGCCAAAAGATTCCGTTCTACTCGATAACCCGATTGGGACGGCTTGCGGGTTTAAAGTTACTTTCAATAACTGTGATTTTTATTTCACTCCTGGGGTACCGAGTGAATTCAAGTTAATGGTCGATCAACAGATCCTACCGGATATGAAGCAAGTTCATCCCGATATTGCGGGTCTCGAGTGCAGTAAACTCTACACATTTGGCACCTCAGAGTCTGCGCTGTCCGATAAACTTGATAAAGTTCAGTTGCCTCAAGGGTACACGCTTGGCTATCGTTCATACCTTCCATACATCGAAGTGAAACTGTTTGGTCCAAAGAACGATTTGGATAATCGCGTCAAGCTGCTACAAATCATTTTCAACTTGATTGAAAGTAATGTCGTGAGTGTCGATGAGTCGATGCCAGAACATCTTGCTTTCCTCATTCAAGAGAAACAGTACTCGATATCGACCGCTGAGCAGTCAACCTTTGGTGCGTTGTCTCAATGTTTGCACTCAGACTCCCAAGCAGCCCAATACTGTGGTCATGGTTGGGTGTTAGGTGAGCGTGTTGCTGTTGGAGATGCGAATGATGATCCATTGGCGGCGGCCTTTGCCCTTGCAGGTGCGACCAAAGATAAATGTGCAACGGATCTGGCGATTGTGACAGGTAAGGTATCCGACAAAACCTTTTCCGTGGCGATTGCGGCGCCGGAAGGGGAGTGGGGGCAAACCTTGACCTTGAATCGTAATTACAGTCGCGATGAGCAAGTTCTCGTTATCACCACAGTGGCGGCAGATATGTTACGTCGTTACCTAAGCGCTAAGCCGATGTTCGTTTCCTACAGTTCTCTAACTAGAGAAAAGGAAATGTTCGTTCCACGAAGCGTCCTCAAAGCATAGTTATTCAGCTAGAAGAGCGAGCCAGTTTTGTCAAACTGGCTCAGACTGCTGTTCTGTAATAAGTGAATGAATATGTTTCTTATTACTCATGTCGTCTCATATTATTTTCTTATGCAAAAATCATATAATGCTTAACGCGATGATTTTCAATAGAACAGAAACTTGTCTTACTTTTGCAACGTGCATTCTTCACAATAACCTTTAAACTGACTATTCGATTTGCAAACTGTTCAAGGAGGTTCGCATGTTTGGTCAATCAAAAATCATTGTGTGGTATCAGGTTGCAAGCCAAAAAGTCCTTTTGGGTGAGGCGGTTAGGGATGGTCGTCAAGATATGATCTCATTATGGCTGCAAGCTCCGAAAGAGAAGCGAGGCGAAGATAGCCTTGGCTATCACCTATCGTTGTTCGATGACGATGGCAGGGAGATTGCAGACAAGTCTGTCTCTATGGTGACAGCCGATCAGTTTTTGTCGCGAGCTTAAATCTCAGGTACAACCACAAAATTAGTTTAGTTTTCACCTCACTATTTTGGTGAATAGTTATTCACATTGGCGTTGTCATTCAAAAGGTCTAGAGAATAGAATTTTGGCTTCTGATCAGTGAGTGGTAGGGTTTTGTGACTGACACAGCGAGTTAGAGATGTAATGGAATATGTTTTTCTAAACGCTGTGATCAGACCTTATTCCTACGACTAAATCCAGAAAATTTACGACTAATGGATGAGACGAGTCTTCTTGTAACAAAAGGTTAATCCGTTAAGCTGAAGAACACAAAATAAAACGGCCGACATCATAATGATATCGGCCGTTTGTGGTTAGAACAGTGCAAGTTGTTATGCGCGCTTCTCTTTTAGTACGTAGTTGACACCCTCAATCTCGATGTCTGACTTCGCTTTACAGATACACGGCAAAATCTCTTTCTCTTGCGTGTAAGCCATTGCAAAACCAACGTATTCCACTTCTCCAGAAACCAGGGTGCAGCGGCAAGCGCCACAATGACCATCTCGACAGTTATATTCTGGCTCTAACCCAGCGTTCTCCATCGTTTCCAAAATGGTATTTGATGGGTGAGACTGGATAGCAGTGAGGGCGTTAATTTTGATATTGGGCATTACAGTTCAAAGTCCTTGAAGTCGTCCGCGCGAACATCACTGTCGATCTGACCGACAAGGTAAGATGAGATTTCTGCTTCTTGCGGCGCAACCTGCACGTTGTCTGAAGATAACCATGCATTGATCCAAGGAATCGGGTTAGATGTCGCTTCAGGGTAAGCCGCATCAAGACCGACTGCCTGCATACGGATGTTAGTGATGTATTCAACGTATTGGCAAAGAATGTCTTTGTTCAGACCGATCATCGAGCCATCTTTGAATAGGTATTCCGCCCACTCTTTCTCTTGCTCTGCTGCTGCTTTGAACAGATCGAAACACTCTTGCTTACACTCTTCAGCGATTTGCATGAATGAGAAGTCATCCTGACCGTTGCGCAGTAGGTTGATCATATGCTGCGTACCGGTTAAGTGAAGTGCTTCATCACGAGCAATTAGCTTGATGATTTTAGCGTTACCTTCCATAAGCTCACGTTCAGCAAATGCGAATGAACAAGCAAAACTTACGTAGAAACGAATGGCTTCTAATGCATTAACCGACATTAGACAAACATATAGTTTCTTCTTCAGGTCATGCAGTTTAATGGTGATCTCTTCACCGTTAACCTGATGAGTACCTTCGCCATAGCGGTGGTAGTCATTGGTCATCTTAATCAGATCATCGTAGTAGTGAGAAATGTCTTCAGCACGTTTTAGGATATGCTCGTTCTCTACGATATCGTCAAACACCAAACCAGGATCGTTCACGATGTTACGGATGATGTGCGTGTATGAACGAGAGTGAATCGTTTCAGAGAAAGACCAAGTCTCGATCCACGTTTCTACTTCTGGTAGTGACACAAGGGGAAGTAGTGCAACGTTTGGGCTACGACCTTGAATAGAATCAAGCAAGGTTTGGTATTTTAGGTTAGAGATGAAAATGTGTTTTTCATGCTCTGGTAGCTTGTTGTAATCGATACGGTCGCTAGATACGTCAACTTCTTCTGGACGCCAGAAAAATGAAAGCTGCTTTTCAATCAGCTTTTCGAAAATCTCAAATTTCTGTTGGTCGTAGCGTGCTACGTTGACTGACTGACCTAAGAACATTGGTTCTTTTAGCTGGTCATTTTTGTTTCGGTTAAAAGTACTGTAAGCCATGATGCCTCAATTCCTTTTATGCCCCTCGTTACAAGAGGGGCGAATAATTTGTTATGCCTTAGCCACTGAGAGTGGGCCAGGGATTAAATCTTACAACCGCCGCCTGCGCAATCGTCATCTTGTGGTTGTACAGCGTCCTTCTGGTCGTCGCTCGCACCATCACGTGTGTTATGGTAGTAAAGCGTCTTAACACCGAACTTATACGCAGTAAGAAGATCTTGCAGCAGTTTCTTCATTGGTACTTTACCGCTTTCGAAACGCGTTGGGTCGTAGTTAGTGTTTGCAGAGATAGCTTGGTCAACAAACTTCTGCATGATACCAACTAGGTGCAAGTAACCTTCGTTCGAACCAATATTCCACAGTAGCTCGTAGTTGTTTTTGTACTCAGTGAACTCGGGAACAACTTGCTTCAAGATACCATCTTTAGACGCTTTCACTGATACATAGCCACGTGGCGGCTCAATGCCGTTAGTCGCGTTAGAAATCTGAGAAGAGGTCTCAGAAGGCATCAATGCTGTTAAGGTAGAGTTACGCAGACCATGTGTCATGATCTCTTGGCGTAGGCCATCCCAGTCATAGTGCAGCGGCTCATCACAGATCTTATCCACGTCTTTCTTGTAAGTGTCGATAGGAAGTAGACCTTTCGCGTAGTTTGTCTCTCCGAATAGAGGACACTTACCTTGCTCTTTTGCTAGTGCTACTGATGCTTTCAACAAGTAGTATTGAATCGCTTCAAATGTACGGTGAGTTAGGCCGTTTGCGCTGCCATCAGAGTATTTCACGCCATTCTTAGCAAGGTAGTAGGCGTAGTTGATAACGCCCACACCTAGAGTACGACGGTTCATAGTAGATTTGTACGCCGCTGGAAGAGGGTAGTCTTGGTAATCAAGCAGTGCGTCAAGAGCGCGAACAACAAGATCTGACAGCTCTTCAAAATCGTCGAGCGACTTAATTGAACCCAAGTTAAATGCAGACAGAGTACACAGTGCGATTTCGCCTGAGTCATCTTCAACGTTGGTTAACGGTTTGGTCGGCAGTGCAATCTCAAGACACAGGTTAGACTGACGGACTGGTGCAACTTCAGCGTCAAATGGGCTGTGAGTATTACAGTGGTCAACGTTCTGAATGTAGATACGACCTGTAGAGGCACGCTCTTGCATCAAGATAGAGAACATCTCAATTGCTTTTACGGTCTCTTTTTTGATTGATGGATCATTTTCATATTGAACGTATAGGCGCTCAAACTCATCTTGGTTCTGGAAGAACGCGTCGTAAAGTCCAGGAACGTCAGAAGGCGAGAATAGCGTGATGTTGCCACCCTCAACCAGACGTTGGTACATCAAACGGTTCAACTGAACGCCGTAGTCCATATGACGAACACGGTTTTCTTCTACACCACGGTTATTTTTCAGGACCATAAGTGCTTGAGATTCACCGTGCCATAGTGGGTAAAATACGGTCGCTGCACCGCCACGAACGCCGCCCTGAGAACAACATTTCACCGCAGTTTGAAAATACTTGTAGAACGGGATACAACCAGTGTGGAATGCTTCGCCACCACGGATCTCTGAACCTAGAGCGCGGATACGACCTGCGTTGATACCGATACCAGCACGTTGTGATACGTAACGAACGATAGAGCTCGCCGTCGCATTGATAGAATCTAAGCTATCACCACACTCGATCAGTACACATGAACTAAACTGACGAGTAGGAGTACGTACACCAGACATAATTGGTGTAGGTAGAGAAATGTTGAATGTTGAAGTCGCATCATAGAAACGCTTGATGTAATCAAGACGAGTCTCTTTTGGATACTTAGCAAACAAACAAGCCGCAACAAGAATGTATAGGAACTGAGCACTTTCGTAGATCTGACCTGATACGCGGTTCTGTACAAAGTACTTACCTTCTAGCTGTTTAACAGCAGCGTATGAAAAGTCTAGGTCACGTTTGTGGTCTAGGTAATCATCTAGCTCATCCAGCTCTGCTTTGGTGTAGTCTACCAGAATGTGCTTGTCGTATTTGCCCATTTCAACAAGATGAGATACATGATCATATAACGTTGGTGGCTCATACTGACCGTACGCTTTTTTACGCAGGTGGAATACAGCTAATCGAGCAGCAAGGTATTGGTAGTCAGGCGTCTCTTCTGAGATTAAGTCAGCCGCTGATTTGATGATAGTTTCATGAATATCAGAGGTTGTAATACCGTCATAGAACTGAATGTGAGCGCGCAGTTCTACTTGAGATACAGAGACGTTATCTAGACCTTCTGCAGCCCAGGTAATAACGCGATGGATCTTTTCAAGATCAATACTTTCTTTGCGTCCGTTACGCTTTGTAACGGTAAGTTGTTGGTTCATTCTGCTTCATTTCCCTAACAAAACTGATTAAAGCCGGATTTTTGTGTAATTCTTGTAAAATTCGTTCCGGCTTTGTGATCAAAGTCTATCTATATATTGTAGTACAAACACAACATATAGGGGTGCACCGAGGTGCGGATTACAAGATAGTGCTATCCCCACTGTATTTCAAGTTGCAGATCTTGGATGACTTGTGGATAACTAACAAAAATGAAAAAAACAGTAAGTGTCTACTAACCGATGAAGTTAGAGCAGCAAAGATTGTGTAAAACTGCACTTTGAGGATCGGTTTAGAAGTAACCATAAACAAAAAAAAATCCCTTGATCTTTACTCAATTTTGAGTGCGATTATTGAGTTGATTAAATTGGAATCAGATCGACAAAAATAGGTTAAAAAAGAACTAAAAAAGGCGGTAAGCTTGTGCTACCGCCTTAAACATAACCTTGTCTTTAGTCAGGTGAAATTGGCTAAAACTTTTGAGTGTGGACGATGTAGTTCACGTCAACATTTCGACCTAGTTTATAGGTGTCGGTAAGAGGGTTGTAGTGCAGACCAGTTATCGCCATTTCGGTCAAATCGGTGTGATCGACCATCTTAATCAGTTCAGCGGGACGAATAAACTTCTCGTGGTCATGAGTTCCTTCAGGAACGATTTTAAGCAGCTTCTCTGCGCCCACAATCGCAAACAGATACGACTTAACGTTACGGTTGAGAGTAGAGAAGAAAACATGACCACCAGGCTTTACAAGTGCTGCACATGAGCGAATGACTGACTGAGGATCAGGAACATGTTCTAGCATCTCCATACAGGTCACAACATCGTACTTACCTGCATTGTCGACAGCGTGATCTTCGATGGTACTCTGGATGTAAGTGAGCTTAATTCCTGTTTCAAGGGCATGAAGGCGAGCAACTTCAAGGGGCTCTTTACCCATATCTAGACCAGTCACCACGGCACCTTGCTTTGCCATGCTTTCAGCAAGAATACCGCCGCCACAACCGACATCGAGTACGGTTTTTCCAAATAAGCCGTCAGCCTTGTCAAGAACATAGTCTAAACGTAATGGGTTGATTTGGTGCAGTGGCTTAAATTCGCCCTCCAAATCCCACCAGCGTGAGGCCATATCCTCAAACTTCTTAATTTCATTTGGATCGACGTTTTGTGATTGGGTCATAACAACTCTATTAATTAACCAGCTTCCTTGAATGGGGCATTATACCCTTTAAATGATAACACTCCACAAGGAGGGGGCACTTTTATCGACTATTGAACAAAATGTAGCCACTAATCAGCAAGATATAAGATCAGTGTGCAATTTCTCGACGTTTGATTCACAACCAACCTCACAACCTGATAAAAGGAGAGGGAAAGTAATGCCGAACCACTGAATTGTATGTTATATTTTTGCACCTTAAGCGTATTGTACATACGATCTATAAATAGAGGGATAATGGCTCTATGAGCGATCTAGCGAAAGAGATCACGCCCGTAAACATTGAAGATGAGCTTCGAGGTTCATACCTAGACTATGCGATGTCAGTTATCGTTGGTCGTGCTCTTCCAGATGTGCGTGATGGCCTAAAGCCTGTACACCGCCGCGTTTTGTTCGCGATGAATGTACTTGGTAACGATTGGAATAAACCATACAAAAAATCTGCCCGTGTTGTTGGCGACGTAATCGGTAAATATCACCCACATGGTGATAGCGCTGTGTACGATACTATCGTACGTATGGCACAGCCGTTTTCGCTCCGTTACATGCTAGTCGACGGTCAAGGTAACTTCGGTTCGATCGATGGTGACTCAGCGGCGGCAATGCGTTACACCGAAGTTCGCATGGCCAAAATCGCCCACGAACTTCTCGCAGACCTAGATAAAGAGACAGTGGACTATGTACCAAACTACGACGGTACTGAACAAATTCCAGCTGTTCTACCTACAAAAATTCCTAACCTGCTGGTAAACGGTGCTTCTGGTATCGCGGTAGGTATGGCAACCAACATTCCACCACATAACCTTGGTGAAGTGATTGATGGCTGTCTTGCGTACATCAATAATGAACAAATCACTATTGATGAGCTGATGGATTACATTCCAGGCCCGGACTTCCCTACAGCGGCGCTAATTAGCGGTCGCAAAGGTATCGTTGATGCCTACAAGACTGGCCGTGGCAAAATCTACATGCGTTCTAAAGCGGAAATCGAGACAGAAAAAAATGGTAAAGAGACCATCATTGTTACCGAGATCCCTTATCAGGTAAACAAAGCTCGCTTGATTGAAAAGATTGCGGAGCTTGTAAAAGATAAGAAAGTAGAAGGCATCAGTGCACTGCGCGACGAGTCTGATAAAGACGGTATGCGCATTGTTATCGAATGTAAGCGCGATGCAGTAGGCGAAGTGGTTCTAAACAACCTGTACGCTCAAACTCAGTTGCAGACAACGTTCGGCATCAACATGGTTGCACTGAACAATGGTCAACCTCAGCTATTCAACCTGAAAGATATGTTGAAGTGCTTCGTTGATCACCGTCGTGAAGTTGTGACTCGTCGTACTATCTACGAACTACGTAAAGCGCGCGACCGTGCACATATCCTAGAAGGTTTAGCACTAGCGTTAGCGAACATCGATGAAATCATCGACCTTATCCGTAACGCACCAACGCCAGCTGAAGCTAAAGCAGGCTTGGTTGCTCGCGGCTGGGATTTGGGTAATGTGGCGGCGATGCTAGAGCGCGCTGGTACTGACGCTGCTCGTCCAGATTGGCTAGAAGCTCAATACGGTATCCGTGATGGCCTGTACTTCCTGACAGAAACTCAAGCACAAGCAATTCTAGACCTACGTCTACACAAACTAACAGGTCTTGAGCACGAGAAAATTCTTGATGAATACAAGCAACTTCTAGAAGAGATTGCTGAACTGATGCACATCCTTGCAAGCACAGAACGCTTGATGGAAGTGATCCGTGAAGAACTTGAATCTGTTCGTGATGCGTTTGGCGATGTTCGTCGTACAGAAATTACTGCCGCAAGCCATGATATCGACATGGAAGAGCTGATTGCTCGTGAAGACGTAGTAGTAACACTTTCTCACGAAGGTTACGTTAAATACCAAATCCTAAGCGATTACGAAGCTCAGCGTCGTGGTGGTAAAGGTAAGAGCGCAACTAAGATGAAAGAAGAAGACTACATTGAACGTCTTCTAGTGGCGAATACCCACGACAACATCCTATGTTTCTCTACTCGCGGTAAGACATACCGCCTGAAAGTGTACCAACTACCGCTAGCAAGTCGTACTGCACGTGGTAAACCAATCGTCAACATTCTTCCACTGGAAGAAGGTGAGCGTATTACAGCGATTCTGCCAGTCTCTGAGTTCAGTGCCGATAAGTTTATCTTTATGGCGACTGGCGACGGTACAGTTAAGAAAACGTCACTGGATCAGTTTGCAAACGTTCGTTCAAACGGTCTGATTGCGGTTAATCTACGTGAAGATGACTCTTTGATCGGTGTTGACATTACAGACGGTCAAAGTGACATCATGCTGTTCTCTAAAGCGGGTAAAGTTGTTCGCTTTAGTGAAGATAAAGTACGTGCAATGGGACGTACAGCGGCAGGTGTTCGTGGTATGAAACTGGCCGATGACGATCAAGTAGTATCGCTAATTGTTCCTTCTAACGAGGGTGACATTCTGACTGTGACTCAAAACGGTTTTGGTAAGCGTACTGAACTTGCAGAGTACCCAATCAAAGGACGCGCAACACAAGGTGTAGTTTCAATCAAGGTTTCTGAACGTAACGGCCCAGTGGTTGGTGCGGTTCAGGTAGAGGAAGGCGACGAGATGATGATGATCACCGACGCTGGAACCTTGGTTCGTACACGCGTAGCGGAAGTAAGCCAAGTGGGTCGTAACACTCAAGGTGTCACGCTCATCCGTACTTCAGCTGATGAAAGCGTTGTTGGTCTACAGCGAATTGACGAAGTTGAAGAAGCTGAACTTCCAGAAGGTGAAGAGGGTGTTGAAGGTGAACAAACTGTATCATCAGAAGCACCAGAGGCAGACCAAAAAAGTGATGATACTGAAGCCTAAGCTAAAGTAATAATCTAATTAATGAGGAATGCCAGACGAAAGTCTGGCATTTTTTTTGCCTTTTTTATTTAAGGTGATAGAGGTCATAGGAACATTTTCGACTATGCTTTAGGTTAGTAGTATAATCATTTAATGGTATTGCGTTCCATTTAATGATTGTGCATACTGTATGCTTCTTGGTCATTTATAGGCTTATTTGCAGGCATTTTTAGTAAGGAGGGTTGAGTGCAGTTGAAGCATTTCAATCGAGTAGTCCAATATGGTGTAACAGCTTTTTTCTTTATTTCTGTTGCCCTAATAACCTATACACTTATCTCTGAACATAAGTCTATTCGTCTGCTTTACACTGCGTTTCCTATTGCTATGTTAGTCGCTTACTTTTCACCTCGTAGGCGAATTAAAATTATTGCAAGTTTGGCCTCTTTATTCTTTATCTTCGGAGGTTCGATTATCGAACCTTTAGAGATGGATGCCATTGAAGAAAGCTTACTTGTCTTACCCCTCTGCTACATCATCTTGTTTCCAGGTTCACTGTGGCCAATCGCGGTGGGACTTGGGCTGATAGGCAGCTACCTTATTGATCTTCCTACTGAAGAGTTTGACGAGTTCGTCGAAGATGCAATTGAAGTACTCTTTATTACGATATTTGCCACAGTGATGACCTTCTATCAGCAAAAAGCGAAAAAGCAATCACGGTTGTATAAGCGGGCAAGTTTGACTGACTATTTGACCAATCTGCCTAATCGTAAGTCCTTTTTCCAAGCGGTGAGTGACCTTAGTGCCAGTGATCAGATGGACTATGCAGCGATTCAGGTCGGCTTGAACAACTTAAAGAAAGTGAATGACGATTTGGGCTACGGTTATGGTGATGAATTACTGTATCAATTCGCTTGTCACATTAAAAGACTTGTAGGTGGACACGGAAAACTATTTCGCTTAGGCGGTGATGAACTGATTATCTTGGTTGCCTGCCAGAATGGCGAACTCTATGAAGTGAATAAACTTATTGATCGACTTGAGGCGCATCATGACACAGTGTGTAAGATCCACAACACTTCGCACAGACTGAGATACAGAGGAGGATGTGCTCTGCTAAGTGATGCGCAAAATAACATCAAAGTATGGGGTAAAAACGTCGATGCAGCTGTTGCTCGAGGCAAGCAGAACGAATCGATTGGTGTCCAATGGTACGATGATGAATTGATGGATGAGACGATTCGTGCGCATCAGATTGAAATAGAACTCAAAGGCGCGATTGATAACCAGCAATTGTTCCTTGTCTATCAGCCAAAAGTCGATTTAGAAAGCGATAAGATCGTCGGTGCGGAAGCCTTGATCCGCTGGCAGCATCCAGATTTAGGGCTTGTGGCACCCAATGATTTTATTGGTGTTGCGGAGCGAACCGCGCAAATCATCCCAATCGGCCGATGGGTTTTCGAACAAGCCATTATTCAGGCTAAGGCTTGGCTCGATAAGGGCTCGCTAATTCCTATTTCTATCAATGTTTCTAGCGTTCAGTTTGCTCATGACGATATCTTTCCTTACATCATGGAACAGCTAGAGAAACACAAGTTGCCAGCCAATTGTTTGCAGATTGAAATCACCGAAACCGCAATGATGGATAAGCATTCCCAAGTTGCTCAGACTTGTAAAAAACTTCAAGACCTAGGGGTCACGATAGCCATTGATGATTTTGGGGTGGCGTATTCTTCATTGAACTATCTAAAACATCTACCTATCGATGTGGTCAAGATCGATAAGTCGTTTATTGATGACTGCGTAGAAGACGTCACCGACCATATGATTGTTCGAACCATAATCCAAATGGGACACAACCTAAACAAAACGGTGATTGCCGAAGGGGTAGAAGTCAACGAGCAACTCGAATTACTGCGTCGGGAAAAATGTCATCAGTATCAGGGTTACCTTTTTTCCAAGCCCATTTCTGCCGCAGAGTTTAATCAATTACTCATACAATAGTTGACAAATTGATGTCAAAAGTGGGTATAGAGTGCTGTGGTGATGACATGCGCAAAAAAATACCGTCATACGTTTATTAAAATATCGGGATAACAATACGTTATCTTAAGTCAAGATACTGACATTAATTGGTGCAAATGTAAGAAATTGCCGATAAAATTCCCTTCCTGTCTGTTCCACTAATTGTATAGAAACCATGAAACTATCCTTAAAACAAAAACTCATCGGCGCGAGTTTAATCGCCGTTGTGCTGATGGCAAGCGCTTTGACGTGGCTATCCGCCGATCAACTATCAAAACAAACACGTAATGGTGTCAATGCACGTGCAACAAGCTTAGCAAATGCGGCATCTGCAGGCGTTTCGGACTGGATATCGATCCGTAAAGATATTGCCAGTGCATTCAACGACTACAGCCGTGAAGCCGATGTGGTTCCGTTCCTGCAGCAAGCACGCAAAGCGGGCGGTTTTGATGACATTTTCCTTGGTACGCCAGAAGGTGGGATGTACCGCTCACACCCTGAACGTAATCGTGCAGATTACGACCCACGCGTTCGTCCTTGGTATATCGATGCGAGTAATGCGGGCAAACAGATCATTACCACAGCTTACACCGACGCAATCACCAATGCGTTACTAGTAACAATCGCTGAACCAATTCGTGCCAATGGACAGTTTGTTGGAGTGGTTGGTGCTGATGTACTTATCGACCAGTTAATTAATGACGTCATCAACTTGGATGCCGGTAAGAACGCATACGCAATGTTGATTGATGCTCAAGATGGCACATTCTTAGCTCACCCTGACAAATCACTCTCTTTAAAGCCAACGAACACTCTTTCTAAACAACTAACTTTGCGTGAGATCGAAAAGCATGCCAATACAGGTTCAGTAGCAACATTTGAGCGTAACGGTCAAGAGAAGCTCTACTTCTTTACTAAGGTGCCAGACACTCAGTGGATCTTTGCGATTGAGATGGACCGTGCAACGGAAGAAGCGGCACTGGCTGAGCTGCTACAAAGTTTGATCATCACGGCTGTGGTTATCACCTTAATTGTGATTGTACTTGTTTCATGGCTAGTTAGTTACTTGTTCAACGATTTGGTGCGTGTTTCAAAAGCGCTAGAAGAGATCGCGTCGGGTGAAGGCGACTTGACTCAACGTCTTGAACCACGCAGCGATGATGAAGTGGGGCAGTTAGCAAATAACTTCAACATCTTTGTTGGAAACATGCATGCGATGGTATCTAAGCTAAGCGTGGTTTCCGCTTCACTTTCAGAACAGTCTAAGCAGACGGCGATGCAAGCTGAAGAACGCAGTGCTCGTATCCGACTACAACAAGATGAAATCAACATGGTCGCGACCGCGATCAATGAGATGGCAGCCGCAACCCAAGAGATCGCTGGTAATGCAGATCACACAGCGCAAAACTCTAGCGAGGCTGTAACAGCTTGTATCCACGGTGGCGAGCAAGTCGTTCAAACTCAAGGCTCTATTCAAAATCTAGCCACAGAAGTGAGTGTAGCGACAGAAGTCATTCAGGAACTGGAGCAACACGGACACAGTATCAGTACCATCTTGTCGACGATTCAAGACATTGCAGAGCAAACCAACTTATTAGCATTGAACGCAGCAATCGAAGCGGCGCGTGCTGGTGAACAAGGTCGTGGTTTTGCGGTGGTTGCCGATGAAGTTCGAGTGTTGAGCCAGCGTACACATGCGTCGACCAAAGAGATTCAGCAAATGATTGAAACTTTGCAAAACACGACAGGTAAAGCCGTCGGTATTATGGGAGACAGCCGCCAACTAGCCGATACCAGTGTGAGCGATGCAAACTCTGCTGCGGTGAGTTTGACACAAATTCAAACGGCGGTTGAACGTATCAGCGATATGGCGACTCAAATCGCTTCTGCTGCGGAAGAGCAAGCTTCTGTGACGTCTGAAATTACTCGTAATACCGTCGGTATCCGCGATGTTTCTAACGAACTCGCTGACGAAGCGCACGATGCAGCATCTCAAGCGGCTCAACTATCTGAGTTGTCTAACGAACTTGAGCAAGAAATCCAGCGCTTTAAACTCTAAGTGACCCGAGCACTATAAACTTGTTATGACCCCCAATTGTTGACTAAAAACATTGGGGGTCTTTTTATAGATGGTGTGTGATGAGATGGTCACCTCTATCTCGGCATCGCAATGTGCCATGATTAACTTTTGACAGAATCAAGGATAAAGGTGACCAACATGAAATATAGGCTTATTAGTATCGATTTAGCAAAAAATGTGTTTCAGATTGCTGTATTC